>NZ_PNDU01000132.1:0-8464 GCF_005886635.1 Pseudoalteromonas sp. S558
ATAATACCAAATTTAAAAAAAAAATGATCCTACTAGCGAATTAAATACATCACTAACTACGTTAAAAATTATTTATATAGAACAACTATGTACCATAATTTTAGCCTTGTTATTAAGCTATTTCCTTATCGTTATAATAGATCACTAATTTAATGCAATTGGTATTACTCTCACGCAATGAGAAGTGGGAGCTAAAGCTCAAATATGTTAGTAAAAAATTTATAAAGTTCTGTACCTTGGTTAACGCTTGCCGATGCAAAGTGCAAAATGGCAATTGCATCGCAATCGAGAGTAAGTGTTTGCAGTGGTTGCTCGGTTAAGTAGCGCTCCATGCGTAAAATATTGGCAATAGGCTCACCGGCTTTAATGCGTCCACCAAGAGGTGCTATGTATTCAACCATACCGCCAATAGGGGCGTAATAGGCAAAGTAGTCATCTAAATTACATGCATAACGAGTCATATTAGCTGGCGTATGCGGCGCGTTTTGTAATACGCCTTTGTGGTTTAAGTAACTTAAAATGCTGTTAGCATCGTTTAGTGCTTCTTTTAAGTCTATTTTTTCTTGGCTGCCTAGCTCTACAGTAAATGCTTCTACAGGTATTGATAATTCGCGACCTTGCCCACTAAGTGCATCACTTAAATGCCACCATGGGCAAAAGTTAGCTTCATCCATTGCACCGTCAAAATCACTAGGAATAAGCAGTACATGTTCAATATTAAAGTAACGTGCGCTGTCGGTTGCATAGGTTGGGCAGTACAAATGTTTGCTTGAAATAGGACCTGTGTGTAAATCGAGTACTATATCAGCCTGATGAGCGAGCTTTTGTAAGTTAAGCGCAATGCGTTTACCTGTATTAAGTAAATAAGCAGGGCCGTTGAGTTTGCTGTCTACTTCGTCAATAAGCGCCTGTTTGAAGTTACTTTTTAATGTGGCGTCATCATACTGAGTATGATTTTGTGCAAACTGTGTCACTAAATTTTTATTGTAGTGATACATGCGATTCCAATTAGTACCCGTAATCGGATCGAACCTACCAAGGGTAAACTCGCCAGATTTTTGATTACAACCAATTGGGTTAGCGTAGGGCACAAGGGTAATATCGCCATTAAGGTTTAAGTTTTTTAACTGCTCAAGCAGCTGAAAAATAACCGCGTTACCTTGCACTTCAGCGCCATGCATATTGGCTTGAACATAAACACTAGGTCCTGTGCCATCACCTTTTAAACGATACACCGGAATTGTAAGTGGTAAGCCGTTTGCAACTTCTCCTACTACAATGTTTTCTTGGCTGATGTGTGTTGTATTACTCATGCTTATTACCTTAAGTAGTGGCTGGCATTTTCGGCTTGGCGAACGCAGGTAAGTTTACCGTTTTGCAATGTGTACTCGCCAGCTAGCTCATGGCATAAAAAATACGGCATACTTTCGGTAAAGCCGTAAGCACCGCATTGGCTAAATACTAGCCAGTCGTGCTCATTTAAATCGCTTGGCAGGTTATGTTCACCTAAGCAATCAAGCGCTGTACAAAGCGGGCCGTATAAAGTGACTGCTTGAGTTTTAGCACTGGATTCACGCAGTAACGCAGCAGGAAAGTCTTGGCTGGTAACAGCAGGGCGTAATAAGTGATTTATGCCGCCGCTTAAAATTACTTGCTGTTGATTATAGTTTTGTTTGCGCTCTATTACTGGGTTTGCGTAATGACCACATTCGCCCACGGCATAACGACCAAGTTCCATCCATAATTCATCTACACCCGCATCATTTTTAATTTTAGCGAGCGCAGCTATTAAGTCATCCCAATCAAGTGTTGTTTCATTTTGTGTGTAGGGAATACCTAAACCACCACCTAAATCGAGAATTTTAAGGCTGATATTTAAATCGCTGGCAAGTTGGCTAAGTGGTGCAATCATTTGTGACCACAATTCGCTTAGCTTTTGTGTGCTAAGCATGTTGCCCCACTGAAAAATATGTAAGCCGTCAAATTTAAGTGCAGGGTAGTCGGCTACATTAAGTGCTTGCCACTCATCACAACCCAAACCAAATGGTGTGAGGCTGTCGCCGCCCAGTGGGTTTTTTTCACCTACAGGCCAACGTAATTGTACACGCAGTAATACTTGTAACTGTGTATTTTGCAATTGTGCTTGTTGGTTTAACCAACGTACTTGATTGAGGCTTTCTGCTACGAATATACGCACACCGCGCTCAATAAAGTGTTTAATTTGTTTAGGGCTTTTTGCTGGCCCTGTGTTGAGCACGCGCTGTGAGCTAATACCTTGTGCGAGTACTTGCTCAAGCTCACCTTTACTTGCTACGTCAAAATTAAAGCCAGCGCTGTCTAAGCTTTGAATTATTTTAGACAGTGGATTTGCTTTTACCGCGTACCACAGTTTTACATCGGTTTGCGCAACTAAACGTGCAAGATGCATGTTTAGTTGATCTAGGTCGTAAACAAAAAAAGGCGTATCAAGTTGTTGTGTAATTGTATTTACAGCGGCTTTGATAGGCGTGCTCAAAAAGCTCATTATCGTAAAACCTCTTCAAGTAATAACGATGCATCGCTTTGCTGGTCGCGGTATTTAACAATTAACGCACACGACATGCTTAAGCCTTGCTCGCGCGCCCATTCGTTTGACGCAGGGCGAGAGCCCGGTATTACAATAGCGTACTCTGGAATTGGCTCGCCTTTATTAAGCTGACGCTCGTTTACGCAGTCGTATACCGGAATAGTTGCCGATAAACGCACGCCTGGGGCAAGTACTGCGCCTTTTTTAATGACTACGCCTTCAACAAGAATACAGCCTGCACCAATAAAGGCATCGTCTTCAACAACGACTGGGCTTGCACCAATTGGCTCAAGTACACCACCAAGCTGTACTGCAGCACTTAAATGTACGTTTTTACCTACTTGTGCACACGAGCCCACTAGTGCGTGGCTATCTACCATTGTGCCTTCGTCGATGTATGCACCAATGTTTACATACGCTGGTGGCATAATAATGGTGCCTTTAGCCACGTAAGCGCCACGGCGAACACTCGAGCCACCCGGCACCATGCGCACGCCATCGTCAGTACTAAACTCTTGTGGAGCTAAGTTGTGTTTATCAACAAAGCCGCCTGCAAACTCAGTATTAGTGCCATTTTTAAAGGCTTCTAAAATGCCTTGCTTTACTTCTACATTAGCTTGCCATTGGCCGCTTTCGTTTTGTGATGCTGCGCGTACTGCGCCCGATTCTAAATTATTTAATAGTTCTAACCAGCTCATTATAAAAACCTGTATTTAATGCCAAGATAAAATAGTGTTGTTTGCAGTTGTGATGCAATCGGTTTGAGTTAACTCAAGATGTGTTAAAGGTGGACGAAGTTGCGGGCTGCTTAAGCGGCCCTGCAAATGCATCAATACCTTTACGGGAATAGGGTTTGCGACAGCAAATAGGCTATTAATGGCACTAGTCCATTGAGCAAATAAATTAGGATATTGACCACTTAAGCTGCGTTTAACAAACTCGTGAGTTTGTGCGGGCCATGCGTTTGCAGCTACCGACACTAAACCTTTTGCACCAGCTTGGGCAAAATAAGGCATTAGCGCATCGTCGCCACTAAATAAGGCTAAATTAGGCGCGGCTTGGCGATAAGCCTCAAACTGAGCAATATTGCCACTGGCTTCTTTTAACGCCCATAATTTTTTATGATTTTGTAAGTTAGTCACTGTTTGAACAGGAATACTGACACCACTGCGGCCCGGTACGTTATAAAGCATACACGGATGAGCACTTGCATCGAGTAGGCTTTCAAACCAATGAGTTTGACCTACAGCGCCGGGCTTTGCATAAAGCGGTGAGCCCAGTAAAAAGCTATGAATTGGGAGTGTATTACAGTAGTTAACCCACTCAATTTGTTGCTTTAAGTTACTACCGCCCACGGCAACCATAAGTGGTACACTTGGTTTTAGCTGGCATACGTGTTCAACAATGGCTTGTTGCTCGTTAAGCGTTAGTGCCAAACCTTCGCCCGTACTGCCAAGTAGTAAAATACCGTTATGTGCCGCTTCTTGATCGCTAACCAGTTTAGTTAACGTGTTGTAGTCAACATCGCCGTGTTGATCTAATGGCGTAACGAGCGCGGTCCATAATTTGTAGTCGTTTATATTGAAGTTATTGGTCATCTCTCACGAACTTATAAGTTATTCGAAGAGTTAAAAAGCTTTATGGAAGGAGCCGCATTAACCTCGTTCGAACTAATAATTCGAAGAGCGAATGGGCTTAAAATAATAGGGCGCATGGCCTTAATATTTAAGACCAGAAGCTCTCCACCAAACTAATAAGCTGCTTGTTATAAGCAGCTATTGGTGACAGTCGCTAGGGTTCAACCTAGTCGCCCGAAATAAACACCTCGCAAAAGTGATTACTTCTCGGCGTTAATTCCCCTCACGTATGCTCACTGGAGTTTGCGCTCCTAACATACGCTACCTGAATAACGCACCTCTTCTAGCCCTTTGCACCTGTTTGAAGAGTAAAACTTACAAACCTGTGCAATTTAAATAGGGTAATTGCAGCGATTAAAGCATTTTAGCCGTCTGGGTGTCAAGCGGCTAAATATAGATTAATTCATCGATAATGGGAGTGGTTACGTATTGGCTGCTTTTCTCGTACACTAGCAACATAAGTAGTGAGGTATTTAATTAGTATGGAAAAATTTAGCGATATTTATAAGCGAGCGGTAGAGCGAAAAGGCTCTGAAAAAATGCTTAAGTTATTACTTGCAAAACCGCTATCTAAAAAACAACTAAGCACGTTAAGTGACGACGATTGGCTGGAAGAATTTACTCGAAAAGTATTTCAAAGTGGCTTTTATTGGTCAGTCATTAATAATAAGTGGTCGGGATTTAGAGAGGTTTTTTGGGATTTTAGCGTCGATAAGGTATTAATGATGCCCCCCGATATGCTGGAACAAAAAGCAACGGATGAGCGTATTGTTCGTAACTATAAAAAAGTAAAAACAATTACTGAAAATGCTTACATGATCCACGAAATAGCACAAGAACATGGCAGTTTTAGCCAGTTTGTCGCTAATTGTCCAGCAGACGATATTATTGGTTTATGGGCGTATTTAAAAAAGCATGGCGCGCGTTTAGGCGGAAATACAGGGCCTTATGCGCTACGAGCTCTTGGTAAAGATACTTTTTTACTATCACGCGATGTAGAGAATTATTTGCGTGCCCATAAAATTATAGACGGCGGCTTACAAACTAAAAAGTCACTGAGTGCAGCCCAAGCCTTTTTTAATGAAATGCAAAAGCAAAGTGGCTTAAGTATGCAAGAGTTAAGCTTAATTGTGGCCTATGGTGTAGGCGATAACCGTGTTGGTATAAGCCAGCAATAATAGGAATTACCATGAAATTAGTGCCAAGATATACGCAAATAGCCGAAAACTTTGCGATAGAAGATTTCCCTGCAAGTGTCGCCTCTCCTCAGTTATTGCTGTGGAATGAGAGCTTAGCAAAAGAGTTTAATATTAACGTTACTGCTGATTTGCGTGCCAGCACTTTTAGCGGTAACGAAAAACAGGCTATTCCTGCAGTAGCACTTGGTTACTCTGGGCACCAATTTGGACATTTTTCACCACGTTTAGGCGATGGGCGAGCGCATTTACTGGGCGCTATTAATGATGATAAAAATCAGCTGTGGGATATTCAATTAAAAGGCTCTGGTGCTACTCCTTACTCAAGAGGGGGTGATGGGCGTTGTGCACTTGGTCCTGCTATTCGTGAATACGTAATGAGCGAGGCAATGCATGCACTAGGCATTAAAACCACACGCTGCTTAGCGGTTGTTGGTAGTGGCGAAACGGTTTATCGTAATCCGCCACAAGCAGGCGCCATAGTTACTCGTTTAGCGACGAGCCATATTCGTGTTGGCTCGTTTCAATATTTAGCGACGCAAGGCGATGTTGAAGGACTTAAAAATTTAGCTGATTTAGCTATAGAGCGACATTACCCAGAAATAACTGGTACAGGATCGCAGCGCTATTTAGCATTTTTAGGCGCTGTGATTAAAAACCAAGTTAAGCTAGTTGTGAGCTGGATGCGTGTTGGCTTTATACATGGGGTTATGAATACCGATAATACGTTAGTGAGTGGAGAAACCATTGATTACGGCCCGTGTGCCATGATGAATAGCTTTGATTTTGATACTGTATTTAGCTCTATCGACAAACAAGGTCGCTATGCATTTGGTAATCAGCCAAATATGGCTAACTGGAATTGCGCCCGCTTAGCAGAGAGCTTAATACCACTAATTCATGACGATGATGAACAAGCGGTTTCATTAATGACGCCACATATTAATAGCTTTGCTGAGCAGTTTAATACTGAATTTACAGCAATGTGGGCACAAAAATTAGGGTTGGCAAAAGCAGATATTGACGACAGTGATTTGATTGGTGAGCTATTAAAATTATTAAAGGACCATCAATTAGATTACACCAATACCTTTGATGCATTAACTGAATCATTGAAATATAAAGCGACAGTGCCAGGCGTGCTAGCACAGTGGGCTATAAAGTGGCATCACCGCACTGATGAAAATAGCTATCAAACAATGCGCCAAGCTAATCCTAGAGCCATTCCACGAAATCACATTATCGAAAAAATAATTACCGAGTATAATGAATTTGGCTCAAGTGATGTGTTAAATCGCTTTACGAAAGTGATAAATAACCCATATTTAGAGAGTGAGGAATTATTAGAATTTCAGGCTGTGCCAGAGAGTGATAATGGTTATCGCACCTTTTGTGGTACTTAATCATTGATTGCAAATGTAATTGCATGATTATAAAGAGCCATTTTTAATCGTAAATACGCCATCGCTAGGGTAAGCCATGTTCAAGTGGTATTATCCGATGCAATTAAAATAACCTTTGTTTTCGTTAAGTATCGATTAACAAAGGTTAAGGTAGTCTGTACAAAACTGGTTGAGCTAGAGTTCATTAGCTACAATTTATTAGTTGTTAAAAAATGGGAACAAAACAATGAAATTAAAATCACTTGCAATCGCAATTGCGCTAGCTGCAACTAGTGCATCTACATTTGCTGCAGATAAAGAAGAAGGCTTTTACATTGGTGCATTCGGTGATTACTACGATGCTTCATGGGAAAATATCCGTGCTCAAGCTGGCCTTGATATCAATGAATCGACTGGTTGGGGTGCCGAAGTAGGTTACCGTTTCAGTGATTACTGGAGTGCACGAATTGAATATGCAGACATGGATTTTAACGCTTTTGATAAAGTAAATGGTAACCGTAACAATGTTGACGGTGAGCGTTACGGCATTGACGGTTTGTACCACTTTAATGGCGGTCCTTTTTACGGTTTATTCGGTATTAAAGAAATTGACGTTGTTAAAGATAATACGTTTTTAAATGCAGGTGTTGGTTACCAACATTTCATCACAGACGGCTTGTTTGTAAATGCAGAAACAGCCGTTTATCAAGGTCTTGATAAAGGTTATACAGATTTAGGCGCTAAAATTGGTATTAACTACTTATTTGGCCAAAACTCTGCACCTGCTGAGCCTGTTAAACCGGCACCAGAACCTGTAGTTGTTGAAGCACCAGTTGCAACTCCTGCTGATAGCGACAATGATGGTGTTGTTAATGCAGATGATAAATGTGCAAACACACCAATGACAGATGCAGTTGATAGCGATGGATGTACTTTGTATGAAGAAGCTAAAGTAACAACTAGCTTATTAGTTACATTCCCACATGACTCTGCGATGGTTAAGCAACAATATTTTGACGACATTGCTGCGGTATCAAAGTTTTTGAAAGAGCATACAGAGACAACAGTATTACTTGAAGGTCATGCTTCAGCTGTTGGTGACGCAAGTTACAACAAAAAACTATCTAAAAAGCGTGCAGATGATGTTGCTGATGAGTTAGTTAAAGATGGTATTTCAAGAGATCGTATTAGTACTGTAGGCTACGGCGAAGAACGTCTTAAAAATACAGCTAATACTAAAGCTGCACACGCAGAAAACCGTCGTGTTGAAGCTCATGTATCAACTGTTGAGCGCGTAAAAGTTAAGCGTTAATAGTTAGAATTTAAGTTTTATAAACCCAGCCACGCGCTGGGTTTTTTTATGCGTATATTAAAAGTAGGTAACGGTATAACAATAGTACTTTATCAATTTGAGGGATCAAACCTGACGCCTAACTGCGTTAAAATTTTCTGATATACAACTGCATGGATGCGGATCAATTGTCGATAAAACTATAAATAACCCGAACTCTGGATAATAAATCTATCTCGAGCAGCTATTTTCAGCGCTAACTGCGTTGAATTTGCTTGCAATAGGCCCGCTATTGACGCGTAAATTCGCCTTGTTTTCACTGAAAATCTCTGGCTAGAGAAAAATAAATTTAAATATCATTATGATTCAATATATTAGTAAATATCTTAACC
>NZ_PNDU01000133.1:0-8068 GCF_005886635.1 Pseudoalteromonas sp. S558
GCATAAATCTTTGATCAATTTAAAGAATTAAATTTCACTATAACGTCGTTAAAAATTTTTTATTTAGAACAACTAGATACAAAAATTTTTGCCTAGTTCTAGCGTAATTTTCTTAACGTTAAATAGACCCCATATATAAGCAGATTGGTATAACACTGATAAAAAGTTGTTTATTACAGGCACAAAAAATGCGAGCTAGGCTCGCATTTTTTATATTTAAACTGAACTCTGGTTAAGAGATTTATTATCCAGAGCTCAAGCTATTTAGTAATTAACTATGCAACAGTTACAATTTTCATTGTGTTCGTTGCGCCCACAGTTTCCATTGAGTCACCGTGAGTAATAATTACTGTATCGCCAGAGTGCAAAGACCCTTGAGCAACTAAAGTATCAAGTGCTGCTTTTACCATGCCGTCTTTTTCAGCTTTTGTAGAATCAAAAAATACTGGATAAACACCACGATAAAGTGCGGTCTGGCCTAAAGTACTGGCATGACGTGAAAGCGAGTAGATTGGTAAACCAGAGCTAATACGCGACATAAGTTTAGCGGTGCTACCAGATTCAGTCAGTGTAATGATTGCTTTAACAGAATCTAAGTGATTTGCAGCATACATAGCAGAAAGGGCAATTGATTCTGCATTGCTAGAAAAACGACTATCTAAACGATGTTTAGAAACGTGTGTTTCTTTTTGAGATTCAGCACCTAAACAAACACGTGCCATTGTGGCAACTGTTTCTTCAGGGTAATCACCAGCCGCTGTTTCAGCTGAAAGCATTACAGCATCTGTTCCGTCAAGAACGGCGTTTGCAACATCCATAACTTCTGCACGTGTAGGCATAGGGTTATCGATCATCGATTCCATCATTTGCGTTGCTGTTATTACAGTACGATTTAATGAGCGAGCGCGACGAATAATTAGTTTTTGTTTACCCATAAGGGCAGCATCGCCAATTTCAACACCTAAGTCACCACGTGCAACCATTACTGCATCAGATGCTAAAATAATGTCATCGACCGCTTCTTGTGTTTCGACTGCTTCTGCGCGTTCAATTTTAGCCAGTAATTGTGCCTTTGAACCAGCCGCTTCAGCTAAAGAGCGAACGTAGCGCATATCATCGCCACTACGAGGGAATGATACTGCAATATAATCGACGTCAATTTCAGCCGCTGTTATTAAATCTTCTTTATCTTTTTCAGTAAATGCAGGCGCTGTTAAGCCACCACCTAAACGGTTAATGCCTTTATTGTTAGATAAAACACCACCAACAGTCACGGTACAATGCACTAAGTGACCAGCTACGTCATCAACGCTTAACTGAATAAGACCATCGTTTAAAAGTAGTAAATCGTTAGGGCTTACATCGTTTGGTAATTCTTTATAATCAATACCAACTGAATTAACATCGCCTTCGCCCTTTTCCATTTTTGCATCAAGGGTAAATTTAGCACCTACTGCAAGTGTTACTTTACCTTCTTTAAATGTAGAAACGCGAATTTTAGGACCTTGAAGATCAGCAAGTATGGCAATATGCTTGCCTAATTTTTTAGCTATATCACGAACCGCCTGTGCACGGTCTTTATGATCTTGTTCAATACCGTGTGAGAAGTTTAATCGTACCACGTTGGCACCAGCGCGAATAATTTTTTCTAAATTGTTATCTCTATCGGTAGCAGGCCCAAGGGTAGCAACTATTTTCGTGCGTCTAAGCATCAAATTCTCCTGTGTGCTTAAGATGTAAGCGGGTTAACGGTTGTTTTTCTATTTAAAATATAAACACAAAAAGGTAAAAGTATTTTTAGTTTTGGACAATATTAGTATTATTGTCACTATTTTATACAAAACTAATGTGTCATCATTATGACACCGGTGTCAGAATGCGTCAATGTTCTTAAATTTTAAATAGCTTCGCTTTTTGTCACCCTCAGAGGACTGATGTTTGATATAATTACAGAGCTTGTTTATCTATAATAAAAAAGCATGTGTATTATAACTAAGATTAGTCTTTTATGATTAAGCATTATAAATCACACGGTATTATTTACATCCACTAACCAAATAGTTGTTACCGAGGAGGACACTAAATGCAAGTTGCATTAGTCGGGTTAGGCGTTATGGGAAAAAATCTTGCTTTAAACTTGATTGAAAAAGGGATCACGCTAGTCGCTTATGACAAAAATCCGAATGCGGGTGAAGAGTTATTAAGTTGTGCTAAATCTCAGGGGATGGCCGATAGGCTCCACATTGTTTCTGACTTAAGAGACATGGTTCAGCGTTTAGAAGCACCTCGCTCTATTTTATTACTTGTTCCAGCGGGTGAGTTAGTTGATACGGTTTGTAATGAACTGGTAGATGCGGGCGTCGATTGTAACGATATGATAGTCGATTGTGGTAATAGCAACTACAAAGACGGCATTACACGTAAGCTTAAATACCAAAACAAATTTGAATTTGCCACAATGGGAATATCTGGTGGTGCCGAAGGCGCTCGTCATGGCCCTGCAATGATGGCAAGTGGCTCTGAAGGTGGTTGGGAGCGCATCGAACCTTGGTTTGAAAAAGTGGCTGCAAGCTATAATGACGAGTCATGTTTTGCACGTGTTGGTCAATCAGCGAGTGGTCATTTTGTAAAAATGGTGCACAACGGTATTGAATACGCACTAATGCAATTAATTGCTGAGGTCTATCAATTACTTCGCCTAGGCACTAATCGTTCACCTAAAGAAGTTGCTGCCATTTTTGATGACTGGTCAAAAGGTCAACTAAATAGTTACTTACTTTCCATTTCTAGCCATATCTTATCTCTTGAAAACCAAAAAAACATGCCGCTTGCTGATTTAATTGATAACAAAGTTGGCGCAAAAGGTACAGGCCTTTGGACTGCACAAAATGCACTTGAGTTGGGAATTGCAGTACCATCTTTAGTTGCAGCTGTTCAAGCTCGTCATTTAACCAATGCATGTGATACAACGGCCGCGCAAGAGATGACCTATGCAACTAAATCAACCAACACAGTTGATATTGATTTAGAAGAATTGAAAGATGCATTTACGCTTGCAAGTTTATTAGCTTATCGCCAAGGATTAGCACTTATAAAAGGGGCGTCGCGTACACATCAATGGAAAGTAGATTTATCTAAAACATTACAGACTTGGCGTGCAGGGTGTATTATTCGTGCTGACTACTTAGATAGTGTGGCGCAGGGCGTTGAATTTATCGATTCTTTAGATAAGGAAGCAGCTGCTCTTCGTAAAATTACCGGTCAAGCAATTATGTCAGGCTTAGCATTTCCAGTGCTAAGTTCAACACAAACTTATTTTGCAACGTTAACAACACCAAGTAATGGGCATTTAGTACAAGCCCAGCGTGATTACTTTGGTGAACACGGTATTAAAACCCACAGTGGTGAAACATGCCATTTAACAGATTTAGTCGAGATAGACGCTAAAGTTCGTTAATAACTAACCTGAGCTCTGCTCGAGATAGATTTATTATCCAGAGCTCTGGTTAACTAGTTGCTTTAAAAGTAAAAAGGCACGCTTATATAGCGTGCCTTTTTGTTCTAGTATTGTGTTATCGGCTTAATTCGCCGCGCAGGTCGTCTTGCATTAAATGGCGAATAGTCTCAATTTCAAGTTTTTGACTAAACAAGTAATGCAACTTAGTTAAACATGCTTCTAGTGTCATATCGTATCCACTAATAACACCAATATTTAATAGCGCATTACCTGTGGCATAACCGCCCATGTTTACATGACCTTTTAAGCATTGTGTTAAATTAACAATAACCATACCGCGTTTACTTGCTTCACTTAAGACGGATAAAAACTCAGGGTCTTGAGGTGCATTACCCACACCAAAGCTAAGTAAAACTAGTGCTTTAATATTATCATTGACTAAGCTTTTAACTACGTCTCTGCTAATACCTGGATATAAATAGAGCACACCAATAGGTTGAGGGGTAATGGGCGTAACTTGCAGCTCGTTTTCAACGTAAGGACTAAGTTGACCTTTAATGAGTTGAATACTAATACCAGAAAGGGCTAAAGGTTCAAGGTTAGGTGAGGCAAAAGCATTAAAGCCATCTGCATGAGCTTTAGTCGCTCTATTCCCTCTAAATAGCTGATTATTAAAAAATAGACTAACTTCTGCTATTGGGTAATTTGCGGCTAAATACATTGCATTGAGTAAGTTAACTTGCCCGTCTGAGCGCAATTGTGAAAGTGGAATTTGCGAACCAGTAACAATAACCGGCTTAGTCAAGTTTTCGAACATGAACGAAAGTGCAGAAGCGGTATACGCCATCGTATCGGTACCATGAAGAACAACAAAACCATCGTATTCTTGATATTTACTTTTGATGTCATCAGCAATGAGTTGCCAATGAGCGGGCGACATATCTGATGAGTCGATAAGAGGGCAGTACTCGTGAATATCGAATAAAGGCATTTCATCACGATTAAATTCAGCATTATTAACGACTGTTTCGGTTAAAAAGCCTTCGGCAGGAATATATCCACGGCTCGATTTTTTCATTCCTATAGTACCGCCAGTGTAAGCGATATAAATGCGTTTGCGTTTCATAAAAAAAGCCCAGTAAAAAAACTGGGCTTATTATAACCTTAAGCTACTTTAAATACAGCAGCTAACGGCTGGGATGCATTTTTATTGTGCAATAGTACATACCAAGCAGCGTGCGTATACGCCTTGCGGATCATTGTAATCTTTAAGGTTTTCTACTTCTGAGCTTAGCTGACTTATAACACTTTGTAGATTGGCTTGTGTGGCTAATACAGACGTCTTTTGTGTTTGTAAGCCTAGCATTGACTTAACCGATGCATTACCAAAAACATCTTGCATCATTTGTTGTTGCGGGCTTAAGTCTTGTTTTATCGTTTTAACTTCAAAGTGATTTAATTTTGCCAGTGCTGCAGCTGCGTCAATTGCATCTTGTTTATCACCCAGCTTATCTATTAAACCTAATTCGAGTGCTTGAGATGCGATCCATACACGGCCTTGTGCAATTTTATCAACTTGCTCTGGGGTCATATTACGTGCATCAGCTACAACATTTAAAAAGCGACCGTACGCTTCTTCAACGCTCATTTGAATTACTTGGCCCATTTTTTCGTTAAGAGGGCGGGTGATAGAAAAGCCAGCCATTTCGGTTGTTGCTACACCATCCGAATAAACACCAATTTTAGAAAGGGTTTTTTCAAATGTCATAAACGTACCAAATACACCAATTGAGCCCGTAATCGTACTCGGCGCTGCCCAGATTTCGTTTGCGGCGGAGGCAATCCAATAACCACCTGATGCAGCAACAGAGCTCATAGAAGCAATAACGGGTTTACCCGCTGCTTTAAGTGCAAGTACTTCAGCTCTGATTACTTCTGAGGCAAACATGCTACCACCACCAGAGTCGATGCGAAGCACAACCGCTTTCACTTTATCATCAAGGCGTGCCTTACGAAGAAGGGCAGCAGTAGAGTCGCCACCAATTTCGCCAGCTCGGCGTTCACCGTCAACAATGGTACCTCTCGCTACAACAATGGCTACTTTTTCAGTAATTGGGTTATCAAATACCATAGGTGGTTTAACTAAGCTTAAATAGTCACGAAATGAAACTTGCTTGAATGTTTTACCATCTTCGTCTTCACCAACTAAATCGATCAGCTGCTTACGGACCTGTTGAGTTGTTTTTAATGAATCAACCCACTGATGATCAATTGCATATTTTCCTGCATCGCCGTTTGCTGCTTGCATTTTAGCTAGATATACATCCATTGTTTCATCAAAATTTGACTCATCAAATGGGCGAGCTGCAGCAACATCTTGTTTGTATTGATTCCAAAGTGCCCCTAACCAAACACGATTAGCCTCTTTTGCAGCATCAGACATATCATTGCGAATAAATGGTTCAACGGCTGACTTAAACGTACCAACACGAAAAATATGCTGCGTTACTTCTAACTTTTCAAGTGCATCTTTAAAGTAAAGTGGATACATGGCGTAACCTTCAATGGCTACGCTTCCGTATGGATGCATGGTAACTTCGTTGGCATGTGACGCAATGTAGTATTGCGCTTGTGTGTAGTAATAACCTGATGCAATAACTTTTTTGCCTGTTTCTTTAAAGCGGTCAATAGCATTTGCAATTTGTTTAAGCTTATTTAAGTGCGCTTTAGGCATTTCTTGTAAATCAAGGAGTAATACCGTAATACGCTCGTCCTTAGCGGCTTCATTAATTACTTTTACTATGTCGTCTAGTAAAATCTCGCTCGGCGCTTCAGAGCCTGATGTTGCATCACTAATAGCGGCTTCAATTGGATCGACATAAGTTTTTTCTTCAACAATAGGGCCGTTAAGGTTGAGTCTAAGTACAGAGCCATCTTCAACAGTTATTTTATCTTCATCACTAGTAATACCCGCAATAAAAACAATTACAAGTAATAAAAACAGAATGTTAAGTACTAATCGACGAGAAAAATTGATCCCAGTCCAAATACCTTTGAATATTTTTGCTATCAAAATAGCTCCTTAAGTTGGTACAGCTAATACATTTACTCCATCTTATCTCAGAATAAAAATAAGTTTAACTGCTAAATCGTAACGAAGTGTTTATGAATATGTTCAAGTGCGCGTAATTGCGGCTTTTTTTATGTTTTAATATTATTTTTAAAACTAGGGCCTTATATGGACTCTCCGTAAATGTCAAAAAGAAAAAGTTAAAATAAATTTAGATGCTAGCTTATATACGGGCTCAAATTGAGGTGCTACCTCTGGCCTCTTATGTATTCGCACCTTCATGACTTTTCTGTTGAGCAGTTTATGAAACTTCAGGCCCTAACAGTCTATTGAAGGTTGGTCTTACCTATTTTAAGCGCTCTTATTGACAAATTTTAAGCCGCAAGTAATTGTGGCTGGTATTCTTTATCATGCTTTTGCATTGCAAAAGCCGTTCTTATCGTTTTATTCGCTAAAGCAATGGCTGCTACTTTCTTTCCTCGACGCGCGGTTAATGCTTTCAACCATACATCTTTTTCACTGCGACTTTCTCTTTTTTCTAGTTGGGAAACAACAGCTAATGCACCTTTAAACAAAGCACTTCGCAGCTTCTTATTTCCTATCACTTTAGATATCGAGCCTATTTTTTCTTTACCACCACTGCTATGTTGTACTGGTGTTAGACCAAAGCATGCGGCGGCTTCTCGACCACTTTTGAAATGTGTTGCATTACCTAGCGCTATTTTTATCAAAATTGCACAGACTGGACCGACTCCCTCTAAGGCTTGTAAGCGATTACAGGTTTTATCTTCTTTAATTATTTCATGCAATTGTTTTTCAATCAGCTTTGCTTCTTCAATTGTCTCCTTAAAACGTTGAAAAAGGAGGTGAATTGAAAAACGAAATGAGGCTGTTAAACTATTTTCGGCCTCTTCTAGTATCTCTGGTATAGCGTGAATTAACGGGGTATCACCTTGAGCTATTGGATACCCTAACTCCAAAAGTAAGCCTCTGAGTTGATTACTTAAACTTACTTTTTGTTTGACCAATAAATCACGCATACATTCAATGCCTTGCAGGCATTGCTCCTGCACTGAAAGTAATCGGCTTTCTTTAATATGAGGCTGCCGAGCGGCAACAGAAATAGCCAGCGCATCGTTAGCATCTGTTTTTTGCCCTTGACGAAATGCTTTTACTTGTCGTGCATTAATTGCTTTTACTTGATGACCAGCCTGTTTAGCAAAGCGTGCCCAATAATGTGTTCCGCCGCACGATTCCATAGCAACTAAAGATTGCTTCTCTTTAATTAACAATTGTTTAAGCTTAGCTCTTGTAATTGCTTTGTTATAAATAACATTTCCATTCTTATCTGTTTTACAAACCTGAAATAAATTTTTTGCTAAATCAATTGCGATTACATTACAATCAAACATGTATGGGCTCCTTGGTAAAGTTTAGTCGCTTATTACGTTACTCCTGAGGGAAGTGGGAGTCCATACATCTGTTGACCTTTCAGGATTAAAATTTGTTCAATCTAGGGGCGATTTAATCGCGGCGTGCGG
>NZ_PNDU01000134.1:0-25567 GCF_005886635.1 Pseudoalteromonas sp. S558
AAACAAGGCGAACTTACGCGTCAATAGCTGGCCTATTGCAAGTAAATTCAACGTAGTTAGCGCTGAAAATAGCTGCTTGAGATAGATTTATTATCCAGAGTTCAGGTTAAGTAAGCGCGTGCTTCAATCATTATGCGCTTCATATCGCGAACGGCTTTATCTAAACCATCAATGGCTGCGCGAGCAATAATAGCGTGGCCAATATTAAGTTCGTAAATTTCTGGCATAGCGGCAATTGGTTTTACATTATGATAATGAAGGCCATGTCCTGCATTTACAATTAAGCCAATACTTGCTGCATATTTAACGCCTTCACGAATATGTTCAAGCTCTTTATTTAGCTCGGTATCATTTGTTGCATCAGCATATGCGCCAGTGTGTATTTCTACATAAGGCGCACCGCATACTTTTGCCGCATCTAATTGTGCAATATCCGCATCAATAAATAACGATACTTTTATGCCAGCTTCACTTAATATTTTAGTTGCTGCCTTTATTTTTTCCATATTACCCGCAACGTCTAAACCACCTTCTGTGGTTAACTCTTCACGTTTTTCAGGGACTAGGCAAACATATTCAGGTTTTATATCAAGTGCTATTGCAATCATTTCATCAGTAACAGCAATTTCAAAATTCATCCGTGTTTGAATCGTTTTAGCCATTACATAAACATCGCGATCTTGAATGTGACGACGGTCTTCACGTAAATGAATGGTGATGCCATCAGCACCAGCATGCTCAGCAACACTTGCCGCATGAGCAGGATCAGGATAAGTCGTTCCACGCGCTTGGCGAAGCGTTGCAATATGGTCAACGTTTACACCCAAAAGAATATCTTTCATTATTTTACCTGTAAAATTACGTTTATTGAGTAGCCGCAAATAGCTCACGACTTTTTAATGGCTTATTACCTAATAAAGGCTTTAACAAATATCGACTTAATTGTTTTGCCATATATAACACATCAGTTTGGCTAAAGTCATGATTTGCTATTGCATTTAGTTGTAAACCACTAAAACCAGAGCGATTATCATCTTGCACTAAAAATCCAAACTCAGGGAAATAGCTATACGTTTGCTTTTCATCTATTGGCTCACCACTGGCGTCAAAACTAAAATCGACTCCATAACCAAGTAGTTCTAATAATTGAAATTCGTACGAACGAAGCACTGCTTGTAAATTAGCACCACTGTTTAAATTTTCTAAGTGTGTTTTATAAAGTTCAAAAACCTGTTCTATAGGCTCGTTTATAGGCACAATCCGGTTAGTTAACTCATTTAAATAAAAGCCGCAATAAAGCTCATCACCTTTTAAAAAAAGTGGTGCGCCGTGTAGCTCAAATTTATTGATGTACTTTAGATCGTACTTGCCGCTGTAATGAACAAGTAGGGGTTGAAAAGGTTGTAACTGGGCTTTGTGTTTAGTGGCCTGGCGGCCACTAATTCGTGCAATCATTCTAAGCTGGCCAACACCTTCTACTAACATATCAAGCATTACTTGCGAGTCACTATAAGGACGTCGATGTAATAAATAGGCAGTGTAGAAGTCGCTATCCATATACTAGGTAGCTTTTTAGTTTAGTCTTCACCGTAACCTAAGCTTCGAAGTGCTCGCTCGTCATCAGCCCAACCTGATTTAACTTTTACCCAAAGCTCTAAAAACACTTTATTATCAAGCATTTCTTCGAGATCTTTACGCGCTTCACGGCCAATGGTTTTTAGCTTTTCGCCTTTATTACCAATAACCATGCGCTTTTGAGTTTCGCGCTCAACCAAAATTAATCCATTGATGTGCCAAATACCGTTTTCTTGCCACTTAAACTGCTCAATTTCAACAGTAACAGAATAAGGAAGTTCCTCACCCATAAAACGCATTAGCTTTTCACGGATAGTTTCAGCCGCCATAAAGCGCATTGAACGATCGGTTACATAATCATCAGGGAAGTAAAATTCACATGGCTGTAAACGTTTAGTTACTTCAGCCTTAATCAAGTCTATGTTCTTACCTTGTTTTGCAGATACCGGCATGATGCCTACAAAATCAAACTTATCACCTAGCCACTTCATGTGCGGCAACACAAGATCGCGGTCCTTAACTTGGTCAATTTTATTAATAACTAATAATACCGGCTTACCACTTTGCGATACTTTGTTAAGTACCATATCGTCATCAGCATTCCAGTGAGTGCCTTCGACAACAAATATAATAAGCTCTACGTCACCAATTGAACTTGATGCTGCACGGTTCATTAAACGGTTAATGGCACGCTTTTCTTCAACATGTAATCCTGGCGTATCGATATAAATCGCTTGGTATTTACCTTCGGTATGAATACCCATAATACGATGGCGGGTGGTTTGCGGTTTGCGAGAGGTAATACTCACCTTTTGCTCAATGATTTCATTAAGCAAAGTTGATTTACCAACGTTTGGACGTCCTACAATAGCGACCATGCCACAAAACGTATCTACATCGCCGTCATGAGGTTGTATTAGAGTATCAAGATTCATTTTTAATTTTCTTCAATGCTTTTTCAGCAGCTTTTTGTTCGGCTTTACGGCGCGAGCTACCAACAGAAATTATGCTATCCATTCCATCAACAATACATTCAACCGTGAATGTTTGATTGTGTGCTTGGCCTTGTGTATCAACCACAGTATAGCCTGGTAAAGGTAACTTACGGCCCTGTAGATGCTCTTGCAGCAGGGTCTTCGGATCTTTTTGATTAAGCCCTGGTGAAATAGCATCCAAGCGTGATTCATACCACGCCAATATTAGTTCGCCACAGCGCTCAATGCCAGAATCTAAAAATGCAGCGCCAATAATAGCCTCTACAGCATCAGCAAGGGTTGACTCACGGCGGAATCCACCACTTTTAAGCTCACCTGGACCTAGGCGCAGGTAATCACCAAGACCAAATTCAAGTCCAAATTCAGCAAGTGTTTGACCACGTACAAGCGTTGAGCGCATGCGACTTAAATCGCCCTCACGCGCTTTAGGGAATTTAGCATAAAGCGCATTCGCTATTACAAAGCTCAAAATAGAATCGCCTAAAAACTCTAGTCGTTCATTATGTTGACCTTTATGACTGCGATGCGTCATTGCCTGTTCAAGCAAACCTTGATCAGCAAATTCATAGCCAATTTTATTGTATAGTTCGGTTACATTTTTTTTCATTGTTACTGAATATTACCTAGGCGTTCAAAACGAACACCAGTTGGAACCCATCCTGGTAAAATATCATCTGGGCCATTCTCAAATTCAAAACTCATCCATATAAAGACAGCTTTACCCACCAAGTTTTCTTTTGGTACAAAGCCCCAAAAGCGACCATCTTGGCTGTTGTCGCGGTTATCACCCATCATAAAATAATGATCAGCAGGAACAACCCATTCATCAGCAGGCGTACCTGGTTGCTGATAATAACGCCCTTTTCTTTCAGGTGTTTGTGGGTTAATTAAAATATCATGCGTAACCGTGGTCAAATTTTCACTTACACGTGCAAGAGGCATCGGGCCTTGCTTAAATTCGTCATCATTAATTAATTTAAAATCAATTTTGTTAAATTCATTACATAAAAGCTCACCTTTTCGGATTTCGCCTTCATTGCAGTTTGGCTGGATATATAAGCGTTTATCACGATAAACAACTTTATCTCCAGGCAAGCCTATTGTACGTTTAATATAGTCAACTTTATCATCTAGCGGGTATTTAAATACAACAATGTCACCACGCTCAGGTTCGTCCATTTCAACCAACTGAGTACGCCAGACAGGGTCTTTTATACCGTATGAATATTTTTGTACTAAAATAAAATCACCTACAAGCAAAGTAGGCATCATCGAACCGGATGGAATTTGAAACGGTTCAAAAATGAATGATCTAAAAATAGTAATAGCAGCAATCATCGGAAATATCGACTTTGCCGTTTCTGTTATTACTGGCTCTGGCGCTATTAATGCCGCTGTTTCTTCATCTAACGGAGCACCGGCAGACGTTTGCGCTATTGCTAAACGCGCTTGCCTTTTAGGTGCAAACATTAAGTGATCTATTAACCATATCAAACCTGAGCCTAGGGTTAATAGCACCAATAAAACTGAAAAGTAACCGGCCATTTATAATCCTTTGTTTTTATTTACCAACTTTTAAAATAGCTAAAAACGCTTCTTGAGGCACTTCTACATTGCCCACTTGCTTCATGCGTTTTTTACCATCTTTTTGCTTTTTAAGTAGCTTTTTCTTACGACTTACATCACCACCGTAACACTTTGCAATTACGTTTTTACGCAACTGTTTTACAGTGGTACGTGCGATAACATGCTGCCCTATCGCTGCTTGAATCGCAATATCAAACATCTGACGAGGAATAAGCTCTTTTAATGCATCAGCTAACTGACGACCACGAGACTGTGCACCATCTCTGTGAACAATAATCGCAAGTGCATCAACACGTTCACTGTTTATTAAAATATCAACACGTACCATATCTGATGTTTGGAAGTGTTTAAAGTTATAATCAAGTGATGCAAAACCACGGCTAGTTGATTTTAATTTATCAAAAAAGTCCATGACCACTTCAGCCATAGGTAGCTCGTACGTAACAGCTACTTGCTTACCGTGATAAGTCATTTTTGTTTGGCTACCGCGCTTTTCGATACACAAAGTAATAACATTACCTAGGTATTCTTGTGGTACCAAAATATTAGCTTCAACAATCGGCTCACGAATTTCTACAATATCGTTTACTGCGGGTAAGTCAGATGGATTATCAATCTGAAAAGTACCTTCTTTAGTAACGATCTCGTAGATTACCGTTGGTGCCGTTGTAATTAAATCAATATCGTATTCACGCTCTAAACGCTCTTGAATGATTTCCATGTGCAGCATGCCTAAAAAGCCACAGCGGAAACCAAAACCAAGTGCCGTTGAATTCTCTGGTTCAAAGAATAACGACGCATCGTTTAAGCTTAATTTGTTAAGTGCATCACGGAATGATTCATACTCATCTGATGCAATTGGAAACATACCCGCATAAACCTGTGGCTTAATTTTTTGAAAGCCAGGTAAACGAAGTGGTGCCGCATTTTTTTGATGAGTTATCGTGTCGCCCACTGGCGCACCATGTATCTCTTTAATGCCAGCAATAACAAACCCTACTTCGCCAGTTCTTAAAATACCCGTGTTAGTTTGCTTAGGTGTAAATACACCCACTTGGTCAGCGGTATGTATATGCTCGTTCGACATTATTTTTATTTTGTCGCCAGTGCGTAATTCACCATGCTTAATACGCACTAGTGATACAACGCCTTGGTATGGGTCAAACCAAGAATCAATAATAAGTGCTTGTAGAGGCCCATCTTTATCGCCTACTGGCGGTGGAACATCTCTAACAATCATTTCGAGCACTTCGGCAATACCTACACCCGTTTTAGCGCTACATTGCACGGCATCAAGTGCGTCAATACCAATTATTTCTTCAATTTCTTCTGCAACTCGAAGTGGATCTGCCTGCGGTAAATCGATTTTGTTCAGTACAGGGATTACCTCTAATTCCATTTCAATAGCCGTGTAGCAGTTAGCTAATGTTTGTGCTTCCACACCTTGGCCGGCATCAACAACAAGCAGTGCACCTTCACAAGCAGCTAAAGAACGCGATACTTCATAAGTAAAATCAACATGCCCTGGAGTATCGATGAAATTAAGTTGGTAAGTTTCACCATCATTCGCTTTATAATTCAACGTTACACTTTGCGCTTTAATGGTAATACCACGTTCGCGCTCAATATCCATTGAATCCAAAACCTGTTTTTGCATTTCACGGTCGGTTAAACCGCCACAAACTTGGATCAAACGATCTGAAAGGGTCGATTTACCATGATCAATATGGGCGATGATCGAAAAATTACGGATATGCTTCATAAACTGGATTCTATACTTCTATTTTAATGGACTAACTATGAATACCTAAGTGACTTGAAAATACTTACTTTAGGATGCGATGAATTCAGCGTGTGTATAACAGACTTTACTCATGTTTTTTAAGATGGGTTTAAAATAATTTATTCTTTTAATAACAATAATTTAGACTTAACTAAATTAAATGGTTCAACCAGATAAAATAATTTTAAAAACCACTGTCCCCTGTATTTCCAAGTTACTTTGGTGTAAAACGGCAATTTTACATTTAATTGGCGTCAATCACCATCTATTTGAGTTAAAGGGATACTAATTGGGTGAATTTTTATTACTTTTATATCGTATTTAAGTGATTTAACGCGTGTTTTAGCTATAAAAAAGCCAAACATTCCACCAATAATCGCAGCAAGTATTTGCCAGCCTTCAGATAATAAAAACAACTCTGATGTAATCAATGCAAAAATGAGGCTAAAAAATAGTGGAAGCATATACACAGCAAAAGCGTGCTTTACAACATGGCTATCGTCTAAGGAAAGGGTAATCTTTTGACCGACCTCAACAGGTGAGTCAAATTTATAGGGAAGTGTTTTTTTTGCTGTACCAAACAATTTGCTAAATACTTGTGAGCCACAACGACCATTACACCCTTCGCAAGCTTGTTTTTGCTGTGCTTCTAAATGTGCAGTGTGGCCATTTAAGGCCACAACGGTGAGAGTTTGTTCAATCATAACAATCCTTACGAATCGCTTATAATGCGCGAGTCACTGACTCAGCAATTGCTTTTGCAGTCATGCTCGGGACATTACCAACAACCGATACATCAAAATTACCACCATTATGCACGTATACAGTCGTTGCGCCAGACGTTAATGCACCGCTTAAGCGCTTACCAGGTAACGGGCGCTGTATAAATACCGATACATCAACAAAACCATCTGAAAACAAGTAGTAATCTGTTAACTCATTATTTAAATCTAATTTATGTCGATCAGATTTTAATAACTTAAAACCATCAGGTAACCAACTGATTTTCCAGTTTGTTACTGCACTATCTGTATTTTCGATTGCACTTTCAGGTAAAGGTGTTGGAAAATCGCGATTAAGAACCTCAAGTAACATAGGTGCAGGCTGCTCTGTAACACTAATATGTGTTAACTGCAGTTGCTCCAACGCTTCGCCTTTATGATTAACATACGCCGCTTTTAATAATAACGACGACTCCATATCAAGCCAAATCCAGTAGTTATATTTGTACTCATCTTTGGATTCAATACGCACTAACTGAGCCGCTCGACCTGCAATACGTCCTTTTCCACCAAGTACAAAGTCATAATGTGCACTTAATCGTTCAATATTTTTAAATAGTACTTCAGGAATTGGACCCGCGATCGAGTCTGTTTTAAGAGAATAGGGTTCTGATTGTGGCTCGAAATAAGTCACCTGATCATTAACGCGAACCATTTCAAGGCCAGCGCCATTGAGTAAGCTTAAATGTTCAAGTTCTGTATTACCTTGTTTGGCATGGACCCAGCGATACGGCTCCATCGTTTTACCTTTCACAACAACAAACGAAGCATCAAAGTTACGATTATGAACGGCATTAGCCATTTCGAGTAATAGGTTTTTTGCAGGATTTGTGTCGCTAGCAAGTACATTAAAACTTAATGCTAACGACAGAACAAAAGTGATTACTTTCATTTAATTAGTTTTTTCCGTCTTGCGCTTTCGTATCATTTTGCGCTGTTTGGAGCGAGTTAGCAACACGTGCTTGACGTTGATGTTCTAAAACTAATGCACCAATACGTTGCTGTTGTAATTCGCGTAAACCTTGCTCAGCATTTTCAAGCGCAGGTGCAGATGAATAACTCACTGGAGACGCCATTCCTGTTAAAGGTGTGGTTTGCAATAACGGGATTTCATTTTGCTGCTCGTTATTACTTTGAGGAAGTGTATTAACTCCCACAATAGCAAACATCGCGACACTTGCTGCAATTGCTAACTGAGCCACCGGCTTACGCCAATTAAACGCAACAACATTGTTACCTTGTACTGTTTCAGCAATTGCTTGAGGCTCTGTATTTGGCTGGTTAAAGTCAGCATAAACAGGCTCATTTTCTAGTGCTAATGCAACGCGATCGCTAATATCAATATGTATGTCCTGATTATTTTTTTGAGCACGCATTGCATCACCAATTAACGCATAACGACCAAACGTAGCGACATCGTGCTCTGCAACTTTTGCATCTGTTAGATGTTGTTGCTCGCCATCAAGTAATGCTGATAACGTTTCGTTATCTAACTTGTTAAGGTGTGCTTTTGTCATACTAAGACTCGCCTATTAATGGGTTTAATTTGTTATCAATTGCTTCACGGGCACGAAATATACGCGAACGTACTGTCCCGACTGGGCAATCCATTACCACGGCTATTTCTTCATAGCTCATCCCTTCGATTTCTCTGAGGGTAATTGCGGTTTTAAGATCTTCAGGCAAACTATCAATCGTATTAAAAATAACAGCGCGCACTTCTTCGCTTAAAAGAAGGTTTTCAGGGGATGCATTTGAACGCATCGAATCCGCACAATCATAAAATTCAGCTTCTTCAGCATCTATATCATTTGCTGGCGGTTTACGGCCCTGCGCTACTAAGTAATTTTTAGCACAATTAACGGCAATACGGTATAACCAAGTATAAAAGGCGCTATCACCTCTAAAGTTAGGAAGCGCACGATAAGCTTTAATAAATGCTTCTTGTGCTACATCAGCAACATCACCTTGATTCGATACATAACGTGAGATCAAACCTGCAATTTTGTTTTGATACTTCTTTACCAATAGGTTAAAGGCATTTTTATCGCCTTGCTGAACCCTTTTTACCAGCACTAAATCTAATTCCTGCTCGCTCATTCGAGCCGGTACTCCTATGTCTGATTCTTGCTTGTTATTCATATTATCGCCATTGTTCACAAATACTCTGACCCCGACATGAATAAAAAGTTCTGCTTAATATTATTTTTATATAAAATAGTTGATAAATAACAGCACTAAGCTATTAAAAATCACTACGTAGTAATATGACAAATATGATACAACTACAGATATTGAAAACAAATATTGCTCTATTAGGGCATTGTAACCGCAAAGTACCCCTGACATGAACCAAAATAAACATCACATTGCAGATGTCGCTATTATCGGTAGCGGCGCAGCTGGATTATCACTTGCCTTGTCTTTAGCTAACTATTGTAACGTTACCGTGATCAGCAAAGGCGCACTCACTGAAGGCTCCACTCTTTATGCGCAAGGCGGTATAGCGGCTGTATTTGATAAACAAAATGACAGTATTGAATCGCATGTTGAAGATACATTAGATGCTGGCGGTGGTTTGTGCGACAGGGAAGCTGTTCATTATACTGCAAGTAATGCACATGACTGCTTACAATGGTTGATTGACCAAGGCGTGCCTTTTGATATGGAGTTTGACAGCAAAGGTAAAGAGCGTTTTCATTTAACACGAGAAGGCGGCCACAGCCATCGCCGTATTTTGCATGCCGCAGATGCGACTGGTAAAGCCGTGCAAACGACACTGATAAGCCAAGTAAAGTTACATAAAAACATCACTCTACTTGAGCAGTATAACGCTATTGATTTAATTTCAAATAAAAGCGCGGGTAAAGCGGGTTCACACATTGAAGGTATGTATGTGTGGAACAAAAAAGCGAAAAAAGTAGAAACTATTTCAGCTAAATTTGTAGCCCTTGCAACTGGCGGTGCTAGTAAAGTGTACCTTTATACATCAAACCCAGATGTATCAAGCGGTGATGGCATTGCAATGGCGTGGCGGGCAGGCTGTAAAGTAGCTAATATGGAGTTTAATCAATTTCATCCAACAAGCCTGTATCACCCTGAACTGCAAAACTTTTTAATTACTGAAGCGATGCGTGGCGAAGGTGCCTATCTAAAACGCCCTGATGGCACCCGCTTTATGAAAGACTTTGACAGCCGTGAAGAACTAGCACCTCGAGATATAGTCGCGCGGGCAATAGACTTTGAAATGAAACGCCTTGGTGCAAACTGCGTATACCTAGACATTAGCCATAAAGACAAAGAATTTATTATTGAGCACTTTCCGACTATTTACGCAAAATGCTTAAGTGTAGGGCTTGATATAACCAAAGAAGCAATTCCGGTTGTACCGGCCTCACATTACACGTGTGGCGGTGTAATGACCGACTTTAATGGCAAAACCGATTTAGATAACTTATACGCTGTAGGTGAAGTTGCTTATACGGGCCTACATGGTGCAAATCGAATGGCGAGTAATTCATTACTAGAGTGCATTGTTTTTGCCCATGCCGCAGCAAAAGATATTTTAAGTAAAATAGAGCATGCACCAGAGCCGATGGTATTACCAAATTGGGATGAAAGCCGTGTTAGTAACTCCGATGAAGAAATTGTAATTACTCACAACTGGCATGAACTGCGATTATTTATGTGGGATTACGTAGGTATTGTACGCTCAACTAAGCGCTTAGAACGGGCGCTGCATCGTGTCGAATTATTACAGCAAGAAATACACGACTATTACGCTAATTTTAGAGTAAGTAATAACTTATTAGAGCTACGTAACTTAGTGCAAGTTGCTGAATTAATAATAAGAAGTGCAATGGAACGAAAAGAAAGCCGTGGTTTGCATTACACGATTGACTACCCAGAGCAAAATGAAAACCCAACACCGACTATTTTGAATCCGCAGCGCGATTAATCGCGCTTAGCGTAGCCCGCTTTAAGCGGGTATAACTTTGCTCATTAACGCTGTTGGCTGAAATAATTAGCCAACGGTTATTACTAAAACCTTTAATATAAAGCCACACACTGTTGCCAATAATACGGCTTTTATAATTTATTTCGCCTTGAATCTTAAGTGAGTCACTTTCAAATCTAAATAAGTTTGACTCTAAAATGACAACCCCCTGCATCGGATGCGAAGCAACAGTTTTACGCCAAACAAATAACCCAGCCACCGAACAAACAACCACACAAAAAAACATGACTAACACAGAATTTAAAAACAAACACAAGACTAAAGTGAGCATACAAAAAAAGACCACAATCGGTTTGTGGTCTACTTTATTATTTGTAACAGTAAATCTATACACGAACTCTATCTAGAATAAGTTGAACCATGGCATTTAACTGCTCATCTTTACATTCTTGATGGCCCATAAACCATGCGAATAAATCAGGGTCTTCTTCAGTTAGCAAACGCTGAAAAATAGCTTGCTGCTCTGCATTTAAAGAATCGTACGCGTCTTCAACAAACGGCATAAACAAAACGTCTAGCTCTAACATACCACGACGACAAGCCCAACGAATACGTGCTTTACTATGAATTTCAACCATTTTAAACCTCATACTTAATTGACTCGAGTTTAACAAATACACAGCAATTTAGCAGCTATTAATCTCTCATTAAATAATAAACCCACAGCAGTAGGCGCTTGTCTGTACCATACGTAACAACTGCGTTATTATGTCACTTCATTTATATTGCAAAGAAGGTTTTTATGTCGAGCGTTTATGCATGTCCATTATCTCATCAACTTATTAGCCTCAACGGCGTTGATAAATTATCTTATCTGCACGGACAAATTACTCAAGATCTTAATAAATTAACCAGCAGCAATTATTTATGGGCTGGTCATTGCAGCGCCAAAGGTAAGCTTTGGGGTGTATTTAAGTTATTCTTACATCAAGATACCTACTACCTTACAGGCAGTGAAGGTGAAATAGAAAAATCGCTAGCAGAACTTAAAAAATACGCCGTGTTTGCAAAAGTAGAGATCAGTGCAGCTTCGCAACGGTTAATTGGCTTAATTGGCGATGATTTAACTGACGTATTAACACAACTAAATATAACGTTTGAAAACGATTCTACAGCATGCGACTTTAATCATGGTAAAGCATTAAAATTGGCTGATAATCGCGTATTACTTATGGTTGATAATCAGTTTAGTATTCCTGACAATATATCGACTCTTGATACGGACGCACCATGGCAACAAGCGGCGATTTTAGCAGGCGAGCCGCAATTGAGCAGCGATGCTATAGGTGAGTACGTCCCACAAATGGTTAATTTACAAGCAATCGAAGGTATTAGCTTTAAAAAAGGCTGTTACACAGGTCAAGAAACAGTGGCCCGAATGAAATACCTTGGTAAAAATAAACGCGCCATGTATATCGTTTCAGGTCAAAGTGAAGGCGTACTTTTAGAGCCAGACATAGAAACCCAATTAGGCGAAAACTGGCGTCGTGCGGGTAAGCTCATCGCGCAAAGTTTTGATGAGCAAAAAAATATATTAACTGGCCTCGTTGTGTTGCCAAACGATACTGATGTAACTCAAGTACTTCGTGCAAAACACACACCTCAGGTGGAGCTAAGCATTCTGCCTCTACCCTACTCTCTTGAAGATGAATAAATAGGAATGACTATGATCGTTGCGGCAAATAAGGTAGTAAAAATGCATTATTCGGTAATGGATAATGATGGCAATAGTATTGATAATTCGTTTGGTGGTGAGCCACTGCATTTTATTATTGGCACAGGCTACTTAATTTCAGGCTTAGAAAATGCTTTACAAGGAAAACAAGCTGGCGACACGCTTAGTGTGAAAGTTGAACCTGAAGACGGTTACGGCGAACGCCACGACAACCTTATGCAAGCTGTGCCTAAATCCATGTTTGAAGATATGGAAATTGAAGTCGGTATGCAATTTCGTGCATCAACAGATGACGGCGATCAGTCTGTAATGATCATCGATATTCAAGATGAAGAAGTGATTGTAGATGGCAATAATCCACTTGCAGGCATTACACTTAACTTTGACGTAGAAATACTTGAAGTGCGCGATGCAACACAAGACGAATTAACTCACGGCCATGTACACGGCGAAGGTGGGTGTGGTCACGACCACTAAAATGGTACAAAGCATGTAAAAAAGCGCCTTAGGCGCTTTTTTTATATCATATTATTGCGCTTAACCGCTTTAGGTTCGCTTTTTGAAGAGCTTGGTAACGCTACTGACACTTTATTCTCTTTTAAGGCTGCTAATAACCCTTTTTGATCATTAGTACCGACTCGGTACATAGTGCCATCTTTAAGCGTAAGTTCAATTGCACTAAAGCCAGACACTGTATATACCCAACCATCATGAGTTATACGTATGCCGATACCATGTCGATATGAATTTTGAACTGCTTTTGCTTCAGTAACTTCGCTAAGCAAAATACTTTGCCCAGCAACACCTGGGCCAAAAGCCCAACTGATTTTTTTATCGTCTACCTTTACTGTTAACCCGTGAAACAAAAAACCCACCAGCACTAAAATACCGGAAAATATGATTAAAGGTCCATCAGCGCCTAACAAGTTCCATGCTAGCGCAACAAAGCTACCAATCCACGCCAGTACAAAAAAGATAAACACGGCATACTGTTTATGTTGGTACATACTACTCTCTAAAATTAAATAAATACTTAAAAGTTATACACTAAGGTGGCACTCAGCTCTGAATCAAACTTGAGTTTGTCATCTTCGGGTTTTGAATTATAACGGTACATATACGCAAATTTAAGCGATACCGCACCAATCACTTGGCTTATCAATGCTGTTTCTGACTTTAGGCGAGAATTCAGACCTGAAAGTGACTGCTCAATGCTTAAATCTTGATTAAAACGAGTTCGCTTTGACACTAATCGCTCCCATTGCATAGCAACACGTACTAAGTAGCCGGTTTTATTAATTTCATCGTCACTCACACCCGAGTCATCATCAGCTACTGAGCGGTACAAACCTGGCCCTATATCAATATCTACTTTGTTTTTTGAACCTTGATATACACGCGCACCATAACCTGTTGCAATCGTGCTTTTAAAATCAAGTCCACTAAATTCATCTTCCTCATAGTCGCCGTAAATAAAAAAGGATGAGTTCTTTACACCCACTTTATAGTTACCTTGCGCCGATATAAACACACGGTTGGCAGTTACGTCACTGTCGCCCGTCTCATCATTTTCGTCACGCTTATAAAGAGAGTCTATTTTGAATTGATTGCGCCAGTTCTCAAAGTCTTGGTATAAATTCCCTTTGAGCTTAAAGCTAGTCGAATTGGTATTACCTTTACTTAAAATAAAGCCAAATTCAGTATCGCCGTAGAGCATTTCACCTTTGTGCAAATCATGAATTTCTTCATCTGAGAGCTGCCCGTATTTATGAAAATCTTCAAAAGGATCAACAGCCCAACTTGAGGTGCTAATAATTAAAAAAATCAAAAATAAATATTTAGGCACTATGTTCTCTCTTACACATCATTATAAATGAATAAACCGGCTGGTTTATTCACTTTCTTTCCATAGAATATGACAAAAAGGCGCATCTTTATCGCGGCTTATTAGTATCTTAGCAAATAAAACGTCATCGTTTTCGAACTCTAGACCCACTAAAACTTGCACAAAACTTTCGGGTTCTATTTCTAGGGCAACAAAATCATGCCACTGCTCATCGGGCTCATCTTCTTCAATAAAGCCAAGGTCTTCTCTAAATTCATTAAAGTCTTCGACATCTTTTTCACTCAAGTTATTTGGCGCTAACTCTAAAAAAATATCGTAAGCCTGATGAGTTACTTCTTCTACTGTATATAAACGAGGACCTGACATATTTGCTTAGCCTATGAGCTTTTAAGTAAAACTATATTATCAAATCTATACACCATTTTGATAATAAAACATTCAAATGTTCGATTTTTTTGTGACTACTTCATACATTCTTAAATATATTTTATTTATCGAAGTGAAAGTTAAGACTTTTGCCTACCAATAAAGTCTCTCACTTTACTTAACACACATAACAACATAAGCTCAAAGTAACAGGTCGGAGGAGTATGTAATGATAAAGCTAGAAAAACAAAATGGTATTGCTACGGTTACGCTTTGCAGAGAAAAAAAACAAAATGCATTGAGTTTTGAAATGTTCATAGACTTGAGCAAGGTAATTAAAAACATAAAAAAAGATCGCAGTGTTCGCGCCGTTGTAATTACTGGTGAAGGTGATCACTTTTGCGCTGGGCTTGATGTAGCTGCGGTAATGGCATCGCCATTTAATATAATAAAGTTATTAATGAAATGGCTGCCTGGTAATCAAAATTTGGCACAAAAAGTTGTACTAGGCTGGCAGTCATTAAGCGTGCCCGTTATTGCACAAATAAATGGCAACTGTTTAGGTGGGGGATTACAAATAGCATTGGGCGCGGATTACAGAATAGTCCATGTTGATGCCAAACTTGCCATAATGGAAGCCCGTTGGGGATTGTGCCCTGACATGGGGGCTAACGTAATGATGAGCGGATTAGTTAAGCGCGACCAAGCCCTTTGGCTTGCAAGTCATGCAAATCCTATCACCGCAGAGCAAGCAAATGAGCTAGGTTTAGTTACTCAGCTTACTGATGACACTCAGCAAGCCACGCAAAACATGATTACTACATTGCTTGAACGCGCCCCTGATACACTCGCCGCAATAAAGCGAGTAACTCAACAAAGCTATAAGCCACAACAACGTAAAATACTCGCAAAAGAAACATTCAGCCAAATCCGTTTATTGCTTAATCCCAATACTAAAAAAGCGATTGCTAAAGCAAAAGGAAAAACAGATATAACTTATGCAAACACAAAGCGCTGGTAAGACTAATGCACAAAAGAGTTTGATTTGTTAAAGTTAAGCTCTTCTCTTTTCTGCGAGCCACTTTGATGAAATTTCTGCTTAGTAGCACCATTATTTTACTATGTTTAGCCGTTGCTAAATTAATTATGCATATTATGGGCGGAAGCTTCCCCGCCCCATTATTAGCAATGGTTATTTTATTAGTTTTACTTTTATCAGGCCTCGTAAAAGAGCAGCACATAAAGCCCTGTGCAGCGCCAATTCTAAACATTATGCCTATATTTTTTATTCCTGCTGGTGTTGGCTTTATTGAACACCTTGGGCTAATAAAATCACAATGGCCTTTTTTAGTGTCTATTGTTGTTTTTATTCCTCTCTCGTCGTTACTTTTAATAAGCAGTGTCATCGCTTACTTTAAAGGTCGAAAAAATAATGATTGAACAAGCAAAGCAAGCCCAAATGCTAGCACCCGATTTATGGTGGTTGAGTGTGCCTTTTATCATCGCACTATTTTTAACGTTAAGAGCTATAAATCAGGGCATAAAGCACAGCGTACTAAAGTCACTCACTAATCCGGTTTTTTTAAGCATTGCTATTATCGCTTTGCTATTAGTTAATCTAAATCTACCTTACACGCAGTTTGCCTCTCACAGTAAATTACTAAATTGGTTACTAGAGCCCGCGATTGTTGCTTTAGCCCTGCCTTTATATCAACAGTTTATTCATATACGTAAAAACTTATTATTAATAGTGCTTACATGCAGCTTAGGTATTATTAACGCAACCTGTGTGGCGTTTGTTCTTAGCTTATTATTTGACGCTTCGGTTCAATTGAGCGCCTCGGTTGCCGCGCTAAGCGTTACAACACCAATTTCTCTTATTGTTACAGACTCATTGGGGGGCATTAGCTCGCTTGCTGCTGCTTTAGTTATTTTTATTGGCTTATTAGGGGCTTTATTTGCCATGATGTTGCTAAAATTTATAGGAATATATAATCATGAAGCACAAGGCGTAGCAATGGGAACCGCTTGTCATGCAATAGGCACCGCTGCAGCACTTGCAGAGCACCCAAAAATTGGGGCTTTTTCATCTGTCGCAATGGCATTAAGTGCACTACTAACCGCTGTAATAGTTCCCTTGCTGTATCCTTTTCTTGTTAACATTTTGCTATAGTTGGCAAATATAATATTGCCGTCTAAAGAGCCCACTATGATCAGCACCGAAATAGAGCAGTTTGAAAAATACTACACCATGCTTACCGAATACTTAGTGACCTACAGTATGCAAATTGTTGGCGCTGTTTTTATAGTACTGATTGGTTTGTGGCTAGCACAAAAACTTGCCAAAGTGGTTGCAAGCATAATGACGCGTCACAATGTTGACATCACCCTCACCAATTTTGTCAGTAGCGTTGTAAAAGTACTGCTAATTGTGATGGTTATAATTATCGCACTTGGCAAAATCGGTATAAGTGTTACTCCCTTTGTAGCGGCTATTGGTGCTGCATCTTTAGGGGCTGGTTTGGCGCTGCAAGGGATGTTATCTAACTATGGTGCTGGGCTTGCAATTATTGCCACACGCCCCTTTGTAGTGGGCGACACAATTGAAGTTAAAAATGTAAGCGGCCAAGTTAAAACCATTGAACTGGGTTACACCATTTTAATTAACGAAGAAAAAGTAGAAATTACCATTCCAAATAAACACATTGTAGGCGAAATACTGCATAACTCGTTTAGCTATTCATTAGTAAAAGGTGAAATCGACATTGCGTATAACGCGTGCTCCGACACCGCAATTAATCTCATTGAAAATGTTTTAAATGCAAATGAGTTAGTCGCTAAAAATCCTGACTCTCAAGTCGGTATTGAACGTTTTGCAGACAGTGGCGTTACCATTAGTTATCGCTATTGGGTGCCAACAACTAAAATTATTGAAACTAAACTCGCTATTAATGGCGGAGTTTATAAAGCTATTAATAGCGCTAATATAGAAATTCCGTTTCCGCAGCGCGTAATCACAATTAATAAAAGTGATTTTTAACGCACTATCACTTTTATAATCTTTAAAGGCTAACTTACCCGTTAGCTTTATATTTTATCGTCACACGCTTTATAAATTGCATACATTATTTATTTTTTTGTTTATTATATAGGAGTTAAGTAGTACAAACCGACACCATTTAGTTTCACCATATAATAATGAGTAATTATGAATCGTAGTCCATTTTACTTAGGCGAGTGGCAGATAACGCCCTTAGCCAACTCTATTCAGCGACTAGGTAAAACAAAGCAACTTGAGCCAAAAGCAATGGATGTGCTGCTACGACTTTGTCAGCAACAAGGTGATATCGTTACAAGTGATGAGTTACTTGATCATTGCTGGAAAAATATTGACGTTGGCGATAACCCACTCCATAAAACCATTACTCAACTCAGAAAAGCACTCGGCGATAAAGCCAGTGAGCCTCATTACATAGAAACTATCCGTAAACGTGGTTATCGCGTTATTGCAAAACTTGATTTTCCACTCACCGATGACATACCAAGCGCTAATAAAACTTGGCAAGGTGGCTCTCCCTTTTTAGGATTAAGCGCTTATAACCCAAGCGATACACATTTATTTTTTGGCCGCAATCAATCCATAGAAACGTTACTCGATAGAGTATCGAGCCAAATTAACTTTGGTCGCGCTTTTTGTTTAATACTCGGCCCAAGCGGTACAGGTAAATCATCACTTGTGAATGCCGGTATTTTACCAAAACTACTTGATGAGCGAGGCTATAACGGCATTGGGGTTGTTTCCTACACCCAGCTCGACTTTGCAGATGTACATCAAAATAGGCTTTTTTTAGATTTAGCCTGTGCTCTACTCGATTGGGATATAAACACTCACCCCGTATTTGAAGGATTAAGCGCACAAACACTGGCAGAGCAGCTACAGTACGCAATCGATGACGTAATTAACACTATACAAGCAGCGCTTAACAAAGCCGCTACGCAACTTAAAACGCCGCAATTGTTTTTGTTTATAGACCGTTTAGAAGTACTGCTCTCCTCTGCATTATTTAGTTGCGAAACGCGTAGCCATTTTTTATCGATTATTGAGCGCCTAGCAACGTCTAAAACGGTGATTGTATTTAGTGCCTGTCGTAACGATTTTTACCCTTTAGTGGTTGAGCAACCGAGTCTTATGGCAGGCAAAGCTCATGGCGCGCATTACGATTTAACCCCGCCAAATCGCCATGAACTACAACAAATTATTCGCTTGCCAGCGTTAACCGCTAATTTAACGTTTTCACAAGACCCAAACACTAAAACCCCGTTGGATGAAATACTTTGCGCCGATACCGCCAATAATCCAGATGCACTGCCCATGCTGCAATACACACTGCAAGAGTTGTATTTACAGCGCAGTGATAATAATGAGTTGTTACACAGTGTGTATGAAGAACTCGGTGGTATTGAGGGTGCCATTGGCAAAAAAGCCGAAGAGGTATTTATAGGGCTTTCTCAAGCGCAACAACAGCAACTAAAAAGCGTGTTATCGCAATTAGTAACGCTAAACCCAGATGGTAAAACCATTACTAGCCGCGCAGCCCGCTTACAAGCGTTAACCAACACCAGTCAAAAAGAGCTGGTTCAAGCCATGGTCGATAGCCGCTTATTTGTATCGCATTTACAAAACCAAGAAGCTTACTTTAGCCTTGCCCACGAGGCATTATTACGCCAATGGCCACGTGCCAAACAGTGGATTAATGACCATAAAGATGCCCTTGCTATAAAAAGCCGCTTACACCACCACACGCAACAATGGCTTAATGAGCACAAAAGTAACGCCTACCTGTTAGCACCGGGTAAACCGCTGCAAGAGGCCGTTACCTTATTAAACGACAACATATTCGAACTAGATGATGACGAACACGCGCTTATAACCAGCTCTCTTAAACACAGTAAAGCAAAAACAACCATAAAACGCGGCACAGTCGCTCTACTTTGTTTACTTACCTGTGTTGCCCTATTTATGAGTGTTACCAGCTTTCAAGCGCAGCAACTTGCACAGCAAAAACGCCAAGAGGCCGAAAGCTTACTAGGGTTTATGGTTGGTGATTTTGCCGACAAGTTACGCAGCGTAAAGCGTATGGACTTACTTGATGGCATTAGTAATAAAGCACTTGAGTATTTTACCAATCAAGTCGATGAGCCAAGCTCACTATTTAACTTTAGTAGTCAACAAGCCGAATTTAAAAGTCGCTTTCAGTACGCACAAACCCTGGAAGCCATGGGGGATGTAGCCTATTCCCGTGGTAAAACCATTGAGGCCTTCACCGCCTTTGAAAACGCCCGCATTCGCCTTGAAGCATTATTAAAAATTCAGCCAAACAACTTAGAGCTACTCACGCTTGCAGGTGCCAATGCCTTTTGGCTCGGTCAGCTTCATTATGATAAAAGTGATTACGTTGCCACTGAGCCATTATTTAAAAAATATCATGCCTACAGCGAAACCATGTATGCATTAGCACCAAATGATTTTAACTCGATTATGGAGCTATCGTATTCGCATAATTCGCTGGGATCTTTGTATTTAAAGCAATTTAACTACACTGCCGCGAAACAACGCTTTACAGAGTCGCTTGCTCTTAAAAATAAAGCGCTTGAGCTTAAACCCAACAACAAAAACTTATTACGCGATAAAGCCGATACCCTAAGTTGGCTTGCAAGTACAGAAGAGAACCTTGGCAATTTTAATGCTGCATTGTGCATGTATGAAAGTGCATCAAATGAATTAAGTCATATGCTAATGCTGTATCCCAACGATGCTAGTTTGTTTAAAAGTATTGCTAACATTTATATTCAGCAGAGTGTATTACTCAGTTATTTACCAAATAAGAAGCGAGCATATATAAAAGCTAAACAGGCAACTGAATCAATAAATAAAGCTCTACTTCAAGATCCACAAAATAATAAATTTCAGCGTATGTATAATCAATTTTTAGCATATCAATTGCTTCTCTCTGAACATAAAAATATAGACGAACGGATTTATGGCATTATTAACTTTATTGAGGAAAAAAGCTTTTCTGATAAAAAAATAGTGAACACACAAATTAGTCTCATTAGCTACTTCATTAAAAAAAGCGCTTGGGAAAGAGTAAATTTCTTTTTACACCAACTTGAAGGTAAGGTAGAAAACAAAGTAATTTTAACAAAAATAAATTTAATAAAAGCAAAGTTACCAGGAAACACCAAAGATCGAATCAACTATTGTAAACAAGCACAAATCACTATTTCCGAAATGGAAAGAATAACCCAAAGCGTAAATATAACTTACCCGCTGATGCAGGCGCACACTTGCTTGAATCGCGCCAACGAAATACCCCAAGTAAAAGCACGCCTAGTAAAATTAGGCATTAACAACTTTCAACTATAATCATGAATATAAAGGAAATAATATGAATAACACTCAAGAAAAAATTCACTTTACACTTAACATTGTACTAGATAGTGACAACGAAGCTAACTTTACATACTCTATAGATGGCAAAAAAGTGACTGGCGGCGGAGTTGTAAGAACCGAAACCGCAGGCATTTATAGTTTAGATGAAGCCACAGTTGCTGAAGGCTTTTTATTCACCGGCGCCACTATTACTGATGTCGATAAAGAAACACCTTGCGCCCAAGACTTCAGCTTTAAAGTAAGTGATAACGGCCGTACAATTACCATTATCGACACCGATGAAAACCCAGGCACTGCCTGTTTAGTATTTAACGTTGAGTGCAATGGCAAAGCCTATAAAAGCGCTGATCCTCAAGTTGAAAATGAAGAAATACTTTAATTAACAACGCTTAATTTTTACTATTTATCTTGCACAGGGCTGATTTATTCCTGTGCAATTTTTATAAGCTAAACACTTTAACGCTAACACATGCCAAGCAGCATTATTAATAACCATCCTTTATTACTAATCTATAATAAAAACCTCAACTTTCAATTGCTTAATAATTTAATATACGAAACAATCCAATAACAAATTGATTTATATATCAAAAACATAAAAATAAGGATTGTATTATTTATGTATATTAAAAAAACCCTGCTAAGTTGCTGCCTACTTGGTGCATTTAGCAGCCTCGCTGCGGATCACTTAACCAATAGCGACCCTCTTACACCTTACCAATGGCATTTAAATAACAGCGGCCACAATGGTCTTACTACAAACACGGTTGCGGGCGAAGATTTAAATTTACTCAATACCGATATGCAAGGTATTAAAGGGGATGGCGTTACTGTTACTGTAATAGACAGCGGTATAGAACTAAGTCACCCTGATTTAGTTAATAATGTCACTACAGGCTCACTTAATTTGTTAACCGGCACTGCAACCCCAACCGATAACACCGGTCATGGTACGGCAGTGGCTGGCATTATCGCCGCACAAGCAAATAATAATATTGGCGGTCGTGGTGTTGCACCTAATGCAGACCTTGCTGGGTTTAATTACCTTGATGCGCAAACAATGAATAACTAGCTACAATCGCATGGTATGCCATTAACTGGCTCTGCAAACTCTCGCGTTTACAATCAAAGCTACAGCAGTAAGCCGGCATTATTTAAAAACGTTGATGCAGAAGAGCATACTCTTAGCCTGCAATTAAAAGAGCGCGTAATGCAGCAAGTAAGCTTAAACAGTAACAACGGCTTAGGTGCATTATTTGTAAAGTCAGCGGGTAACGCATTTTACCAATACACTACTTTTTTTGGCGGTACGCCATTTCAAGTATTTCCGTATGAGCAACAACAACCATTTAATAACGCGGGCTTGCCATTTCATAACGCTAATTTAAGTACCGATAACGCCAGTTTTTGGAATATGCTGGTGTCGGCCTACAATGCAAACGGTAAATTAGCATCGTATTCTTCTGTTGGCGCTAATGTATTTTTAACCGCACCCGGTGGTGAAAACGCTCAAAGCCAAGCAGGTATTGTTACCACAGATATGAGTGGCTGCGCTGCCGGTTTTAATACCATTAACAGCACAATAGATATCCCCCTGCAAAACACCGGGTTAGATAGTCACTGCGATGCCACCGCTGCCATGTATGGTACTTCTGCGGCAGCTGCCAATACATCGGGTGCAATAGCGCTTGTTATGTCGGCTAACCCGCAACTTGATGCCAGAACCATTAAGCATATTCTCGCCACTACAGCACGTAAACTCGATGGCAACAATGCCGGTGTTGATATTAATTTTACAGATGCAAATGGTGATGCTGTAAGCTACAACGCCATTCCTGGTTGGCAAAAAAATGCGGCAGGATACAACATTCATCCCTTTTATGGCTTAGGCGCAATTGATGTTGACGCTGCTGTTGCAATGGCTCAACAAACTACTGCGTTATTACCCACATTACAGGTATCTGATTGGCATGCCGCTTACACAGAGCTAACAATACCCGATGCTAACGTAAACGGTGTGCAAGATACGCTAGCAATTACTGATAATCTAACCATTGAAGCTGTGCAGTTAAAACTATCGATTGATCATACCCGTATGCGTGACCTGGCCGTTGAGCTTATTTCACCATCAGGAACTCGCAGTGTGCTATTAAGCCCGCGCACAGGGTTAATAAATGCCACCGGCACCCCCGTACAAAATGCCCTATTGTTGAGCCAACATTTTTATGGCGAATCGGCGGCTGGACAATGGCAAATTCGCTTAATTGATACCGACAATGGCACTAGCCAAACCCTACTTTACAATGAGCAAGCAGGCTTACTCAGCATGAACGACACTAATAATAATGTAGATGGCACTGTGTTATCTTGGTCTTTGCGTTTTTACGGCCACTAATAAAGGAATTTTTATGAAAACAACGATTGTTATGTTAGTACTCACTTTTATTGTAAGTACTCTTTCATTGGCGCAAGCACAAACTAAAAACACAGCTGTAAAACCAGGCGCTGCAATTATCGCCAGCTTAACGAATCAAGCCAATAACGCAAACAGCTTACAACTCGGCGATATTATTACTGATAGCCAAAGCGGTAATGGCCTACAGCTGACCGGCGAAGTGTTACTGCAATTAACAACGCAAGCCGACTTTAGCCAACTGGCAACCCGTTATAACTTACAGCTAAAACACCGCGTAGGCGATATTGTTGTTGTAACCACAGCCACTAATAATATTCAGCAGCTAGTGCTACAATTAACGCAAGAGCCAACAATAAAACAAGCAAGCTTTGACCTGCGTGAGCTAGGGTTAAGCGCCGATCCACAAGTTATAAATGATCCTCGTTAAACTATTTCTAGTTAGAGCATTAAAAGTATAGCTATTTCATTGATGTAATTTTTTAAAGCCTTCATTTAGCTTAAACTAAACGAGGGCTTCATTATCTATATATTTTAAGTAATCTATCTGATGAATCCGTTCAAAATTTAACGCTATTTTTAGCCCTATCCGTATTTACTTGTTTATTTTATTATTTACTTTTATAACACACACAGTACAAAACCTAAAAGCATCTAAAAACCAGCTTAAAAATAAAATAAAATCAATCAGTTAAACAAGAAGGTTACCGAAAGGTTTAAAACACTGAAATTCAATAAACTACTAGACATCAAATTTCATTAAAATAAAAATGAGCAAGCACAATGTCTAATAATAATGAAAACCATAGCCAACAAAATGCAGACACAGGCGTGTCGGCATTAATGAATCGCATTTCTAATACATTTAACAATGAAAAAATAAGCGCCATTATTAATGTCACCAATGTAATGGCCGATGCTATTTTTATTGTGAATGCACAAGGTGTTTTTGAATCGGTAAACCCAATTGCTGCTAAATATTTTAATGTACCCGCTGACTCCCTAATAGGTAAAAAGTGGCAATACTTTTTACAAGAACAGTATCGCGACGATTATGAGTACATGTTCAACAGTTGGAACAACAACTACCAAACGCCACTTAATCATGGTCCAAAAGAAGTAAAAGTAATTAAAGCAAATGGAAACTTTTTAGATGTAGAGCTTTCAATCTCCTGCCTACCAACAGCCATTACTGGTAATACCCCTTTGTTTATTTGCATCATGCACGACATTTCCAAACACGTAAAAAAATACAAAGAACTTGAAGCGTTAGCCAAGCTCGATCATTTAACGGGGGTGGCTAATCGCTGTACTCTTGAAAAAACAATGATCAAAAACTGGCAGGAGTGCTTAACTAATAAGCAGCCTTTGAGCTTTATATTAATAGATATTGATTTTTTCAAACAATTTAATGACAGCTTTGGTCATGTAAAAGGCGATAAATGTTTGCAGATGGTCGCAAGAACAATTGAAAACTGTTTACCATCAAAAGAGTGCTTAGTTGCCCGCTATGGTGGGGAGGAGTTTGCTGTTGTACTTCCTCGTGCTCACATTTCAAATGCCGAAATGATTGCGAAACGTATTCAAGAAAAAATACTCAACATTAACTTTAGAGACATAGGTTTACCCGCTAACGTAAAAATAAGCGTGAGCCAAGGGCTCGCATGCGAATACGGCGTGCAGTACAGAACATCGGAAGCATTAATTTGTGCAGCGGATACCGCTCTATACAGAGCTAAATCTGAGGGGCGAAATAAACTATGTATTATATAAGCACTTCTATAATACATAGATGTTTAGTTGTTTAGCTCTTTAGTTAATTAACCTGAACTCTGGTTAAGAGATTTACTAACGTATTAAATCATGGTGATATTTAAATTTATTTTCTCTAGCCAGAGATTTTCAGTGAAAACAAGGCGAATTTACGCGTCAATAGCTGGCCTATTGCAAGTAAATTCAACGCAGTTAGCGCTGAAAATAGCTGCTCGAGATAGATTTATTATCCAGAGTTCAGTTTACTTAATCAATTTGAGGGTTCAAATCTGACGCTAACGGCGTTAAAAATTTCTAATA
>NZ_PNDU01000135.1:0-13259 GCF_005886635.1 Pseudoalteromonas sp. S558
TAGACCCCATATATAAGCAGATTGGTATAATTACATTTGCGTAATTGTTGTTGCGTTTCCATCACCCATTTGAGTAACCGATACCGTACTGTTTACACCAATCACTGAACCTTCAACAATATTACCGTTACCCATTTGAGTTACGTTAAATGTTACGTTTGCACCGCCAACTAAAAAGGCAGATTGTTCCGTGCCACCAACCCAGTTACCTTCGCCTGTTTGTGAAATATCAATACTGTGATCATTGCCTTCAACCATCATATCGATGGCATTTAAATCACCACTTTGCGCTATATCAATTTGGTTATTATTACTCTCTAAAATACCTGCGAGAGTTACAATAGCTTCATTTTCGGCACCATTTTGCGCAATATCAATATCATTATTATTAGAACTTAGTGATACATCTGGGTATGAAGACTGTACAAGCACCGTATTTTCGTCGCCAGATTGTACTAAATCCACATCATTATCAGAGCCATTAAAATTAGCTAAATGAACTGAGTTTGTTGCACCCGTTTGATTAACCATAAATTCATTATCTGAACCAATAACGCCCATGTAAGCTTCATTAGCTGAGCCTACTTGCATTGTTGTTAATTCATTATTATCGCCCACAACATCTATTGTTGTTAGGTTATTAGCATCTACCTGGGTGATGGTTACTTCATTATTCGATCCTTCAAATAAGTTAGATGCTATCTTGTTTGATGAACCTTCTTGATCTAAATTAATTTCGTTATCATCACCTTTCACAGCAGCAAATGTAACAGCATGTGCATCACCATCTTGCTCTATTTTAAGCTCGTTTGCGTCACCTGAAATATCGCTTATTGTTATCGCATTGCGCTCACCGTCTTGTTCAATTTCAAGCTCGTTATCGTTACCTTGCAAAGAACTTACTTTGAACGTATTCCAGTAACCCGCTTGCTCTAAATCAAAGGTATTTTGATCGCCAGTGAGAGTCGTTATTTCAGCTTCATGCCATTGACCTGTTTGAAGTGTGTTTACTTCATTTTCATTACCTTTCATATCGTAGTTGTAAAACCAATGACCACCAGCACCTTGCTCAATATTAATGGTGTTATCATCGCCAGCAATTTTATTTATAGCTTCGTTATTGACGAGGATACCTTGGCCACTTTGCATCACTGATAGGGAGTTATTATTACCCGTTAGCTCAGTTAACGCACCATTAGCAACACCATCTTGAGTATATATTTGTGTATTACTATCGCCGGTAGTTGTTACACCTGTGAAGTTACCCGATTGAGTTTGCGTGACCGTTGTATTATTTTCATTACCCGTTGTTGCAATCTCAAGAGCATTGCTATCGCCATTTTGCGTTAGCACTGCGGAGTTGTTATTTTGCGATTGAGCTAAAGTTATTGCATTAGCAGTGCTGAGCGTCGAAATTTTTGTGCTAATTTCAGAGTTTGATACTGCTTTATTGTTAGTGTCAGCATATGAGGCAAAACTTGTACCCATTGCAATAGCAATCGCACAGCTTAAAAGTGATTTATTTAACTTCATTATTTTCTCCTTGAGATAGTAAAATCAAATACCTTAAATGTTATAGGTTTTATAAGGTACTTGGTGTTTCAGCATGCCGTGCTGATATAAAGTTTGTGATCCGCTTGATTTACTTTGTAAGTAGGTAAAGCGTTATTAATAATTGAAAGGGATAAATACCACACATCTTTTTTAACTAATGCGACTGTATGTAACCTCGCAACGTCGTATTAACTCTATATAGAATTTCACATTCTTAAATCATCATTTTTTACCAAATAATTAAGTTTTATCTTTCAATTGGTTAGGTTTTTATGTTGCGCTTTTTGAAAATACATTTTCAAAAGCAGTAAAAAGTAATGACTCTTTGCAATGGGGTATTTTATTATTCATTTCATTAAAAAGACTGTGTTTACTGTTTTTTTGATAAGTATTTCAGTCAAAAATAATGATTTTTTGTTTTGTCTAAACTTTTTATCTTGTTTAATTTGGCATTTAGTTGTTTGCTAATAACTTGCCACGTGATCCCTTGTACTTGAAGTAGTAAAAGCACCTTGCTTAGTGAAACTGAGCTAACCCAACTATGGATAGAACAATGAAAACAAAATTATCTATTATTACACTTGCACTATTACCTTGTTTAGCTGCTGCAAAACTGCCTGATGCAGGTGCGATTCAACAAGTTGCTTCAAGTAGCGACTCACTGATTGTTAAATACAAAAAAAATACATCCCCTCAAATGCGTAAACAAGCAAGAACCTTGGTAAGAGCTAAAATTACTGATTTGAATAACGATGAAGTTGATGACAGCTATACATCATTACTGTCTGGCCGACTTGCTAAATTTAAAATATCAGGCATGAGTACTAAAGACGCTATTAAACTGTTAAAAACGCACCAAGCTATTGAATATGTTGAACCAGATTATCGTGTAAGCATTGCAAGTTTGCCAAATGACCCCCGTTTTGATGAGCTTTGGGGCTTAAATAATGAAGGACAAACGGGCGGCACTGTTGATGCTGATATTGATGCGCCAGAGGCATGGGAAATTTCTACGGGTAGCCGCGATGTAGTTGTTGGGGTTATAGATACGGGGGTAGATTATACCCATAATGATCTTGCAAGCAATGTGTGGGTAAATACAGCCGAAATAGCAGGAGATGGTATTGATAATGACGGAAATGGTTATATTGATGACATTCATGGTATTAATGCGATTACTAACAGTGGCGACCCAATGGATGACGAAGGACATGGCTCACACGTGTCGGGAACTATTGGTGCAAGCGGAAATAACGCAACAGGCATTGTGGGTGTAAACCAAGAAGTATCGATTGTTGGTTGTAAGTTTTTAGACGCACAAGGTAGTGGTTCATCTTCAGACGCAATTAAATGTATTGATTATATGGTGGGACTTAAAAACTCCGGCGTTAACTTACGCGTATTAAATAATAGCTGGGGCGGCGGTGGTTATAGCCAAGCACTTGCTGATGCAATAGCATCAAGCGAAGCTGCAGAATTATTGTTTGTCGCTGCGGCAGGTAACGATACTATTGATAATGATGTTAATCCACATTACCCATCAAATTATGAAAATGCGAGTGTATTGTCTGTAGCAAGTACAGATCAGACTGATGGCATTTCATGGTTTTCGCACTGGGGTTTAACCAGTGTAGATATGGGTGCACCAGGCAGTGCTATTTTATCTACAACACCGGGTAATTCGTACGCGTCATACTCAGGTACTTCAATGGCAACACCACATGTTGCGGGTGCTGCAGCGCTTGTTTTATCTATTAATCCAGATTTGACAACGCAAGAATTAAAAGAGCTATTAATGAATAGCGGTGACGCAAATACGGCACTACAAGGTAAAACCGTTGCAGGTACACGGCTTAATGTACACCAAGCGCTTGTTGATGCAGATCCAACTCCTGGCTTTAAGCTTTCTGTCACACCACAATCACAACAGATCACCGCTGGTGAAACTGTAACTTATACATTCACGATAGGTTCAATAGCGGGATGGGATTCAGAAGTAACACTCGATTTAGCATCGTCTTTAGAAGGTGTTTCTCTTAGTCGCACAACGGCAAATCCGGGTGACGACGTTGAACTTAATGTTGAAACAACAAACGATACCCCATGGGGTGAGTATGAGTTTACCGTTACCGCTACGTCAGGCGAGCTAGTGAAAACTAAAACCGTCGAGTTAATGATTCAACCTGCTGGTTTAAATGATTTTACTTACAGTAATGATGACAGTGTAGCCATTCCTGATAATTCTCCAGAAGGTGCACGTTCCGTTATTAATGTAGCGGATGAGCTCACAATATTTGGCACTGCTGCTAATGTAGATATTACCCACACTTATTCGGGTGATTTAGTTGTAAAACTCATTTCAGCGCAAGGCAGTGAAGTGACATTACAAAGTAATATTGGCGGAGGTAATGACGATATTGTTAAGCGCTTTACATCTGATGCGTTTAACGGAGAAGTAGCGACAGGGGATTGGACACTCAATGTAGTTGACACTGGCGCTGCTGACACGGGTAACATTAACACGTGGTCACTTACTTTTAGTGCGCTTGGCGAAGTAAGCTCGCAACCGCCACGTGCCGACTTCACTGTTGATACGCAAGGGTTAACAGCTTTGTTTGTTGATACAAGTAGTGACGTAAATAGCGATATTACGCAATGGAGTTGGAACTTTGGTGATGGTGCAACGTCTGCCGATCCTAGACCTGTACATACTTACTCAGAGCCAGGTAGTTACACAGTTGAACTGACAGTAACAGACAGTGAAGGCAATACAGACACCTCAACACAAATAGTAGTTGTTAGTAATGTCGACATTGAGTTGAGCTTAAAACGAGCAAACAAATCACGCTTAGATACGATGCGTGTAGAGCTTAGCTGGGAAAGCGTTGGCGCCGAATCACTAGACGTTTATCGAAATGGCGAGCTAGTGGATACTACATCTGATAGCGGCAGATACCGTGACCATGTACGCAAAGCAACATTGCCAACATACGATTATAAACTTTGTGTAACCCAAAATGTGTGTTCGAACACAATTACAGTTTCATTTGATTAGTATTTAACATTTTGTAAGTTATTTGAGCCTAGCTTTGCTGGGCTTTATATTTTAAAAGAGATTTACCTTTTTAGGGTCACGCAGCTTTAATTCTAAAAGCAAAGCGCAACTGAAAAATAAGTTATATCGGCAGAAGTAATAATCTGAAAAACTGCTTACTATCTACCTCCTCCATAGTAAATTTTCTGTTAATTTTAAATTAATATTCTCCTGAAAAATTACCTGATATAGATACTAAACCGTTGTTATATAATGATTTAGTACGTATAAAATTCTCAAACACACTATTTGTGATTACATTTTGGGTTGTTTTTTGTTCGCTTGTTCAGTTTCTAGTTGTTGACGAACGAGTAGATTATGCTACTTTTAGAAACTAAGATGTAAATTAAGTGTTAATTGAGTTTTTAACGGAGGATCAAATGAGCTCACGTAAAATGATTAAAACCCCCTTTAAACTAAGCGTATTGTCACTGGGTATTATCGGTTTAAGCGCGCATGCAGCAGTTGATTGCAGCGTATTAGATACATGGCAATTAGGCCAAACCCATACTCAGGGTAACCAAGTTAAAGCGCAAAGTAATGCGTACCAAGCAAAGTGGTGGACACAGTCTAACCCAGTTGAAAATGCTGGTGAGTGGCAAGAATGGATTAAATTAGGTGTGTGTGACAGCGTTGTCAATGATGCGCCTGTAGTCTCTATTTTAACCCCCACAGATGATTCTCAATTTTCCATTAAAGACAACGTTGTCATTTTGGCTGAAGCGACAGATACCGATGGCACAATTGATCATGTTAAATTTTTTGTTGACGGATCCCTGATCACAACCGATAGCATTGCTCCGTATAGCGCTCGTTGGCAAGCAATAGTGGGAACGCATCAAATAAGTGCAGTGGCAACTGATGATAAAGGACAGCAGTCGAGTCAAGTTACCAGCACCGTTAATGTTAACGATGTTGTGGTTGAACCTACAAATCAACCACCCATGGCAACTATTTCTTTTAGTACCTCATCAGATCCACTTGTTGTTGGCTCACGTGTTGTGTTTGAGCTCTCAGGCACTGACGATGATGGCCAAGTAACGCAGCTTAATTTTGCAGTCAATGGCAGTGATGTATACCAGGCAAATACACCATCAAGTCGTTATGAATACCAAGTAACAGCAAGTGGAGATGTGACTTTTACACTAACGGTGACAGATAACGAAGGCGCGATCTCACAAGCAACAAAGGTACTAACAGTTGCGAAAGAGGGGACTCCCAGTGATGGCGTTAACGAGTGTAAACCTCAGGGTTTATATCAAACCCAAGGTGTGAATACCCCTTATTGCACTGTGTATGATGCCCAGGGACGAGAGATTATGGGGGAGGATCATCCTCGGCGCGTAATCGGTTATTTTACAAGCTGGCGTAATGGCGCAAATGGTGAGCCACGTTATTTAGTGAATGACATTCCGTGGGATAAAATCACTCATATCAACTATGCATTTGCACATGTTGATATAAACAATAAAATGTCAATTGGCGACCCCGCTGCACAAGGGAATCCAGCAACAAACATGGAATGGCCTGGTGTGGTCGGAGCTGAAATGGATCCGAGTTTTACGTATAAGGGGCACTTTAATCTTTTAAATAAATACAAAAAACAATACCCACAAGTAAAAACGTTAGTGTCTGTTGGAGGCTGGGCAGAAACAGGCGGTTACTTTGGTAGCACAGGCCGCGTTGCAAGTGGTGGATTTTACACAATGACAACCCATGCCGATGGTTCGGTGAATCATTCAGGTATTAATGCATTTGCGCAAAGCACCGTTGAGTTTATCGAAAAGTATGGTTTTGATGGTGTTGATATCGATTACGAATATCCTTCATCAATGAAAGATTCAGGCCACCCTGATGATTTTCCTATTTCAAATGTACGCCGCGCTGGTTTAAATGCGTCATATCAAGTGCTAATGAAAAAAGTACGCGAAGCACTCGACCGTGCCGGTGAGAAAGCAGGTAAACATTATCTCTTAACAATAGCATCCCCTTCTTCAGGTTATTTACTGCGTGGTATGGAAACATTCCAAGCGGTCAAATACCTCGATTATGTCAATATCATGTCTTATGACCTACACGGTGCATGGAACTCACATGTTGGCCATAACGCAGCCTTGTTTGATACAGGTCAAGATTCAGAGTTAACTCAATGGGATGTGTATGGAACCAAAGAGTTTGAAGGTATTGGCTATTTAAATACAGATTGGGCTGTGCGTTATTTTCGTGGTGCCATGTCAGCGGGTCGTATCAATATTGGTTTGCCTTACTACACTCGGGGATTTAAAGATGTAAGTGGTGGAACTAATGGCTTATGGGGGCAAGCTGCTTTACCAAATCAAGCCAATTGTTCGCCTGGCACCGGTGTGGGTGAAAAAAACAAATGTGGAGATGGTGCGTTAGGCATAGATAATCTTTGGCATGATAAAAATGATGCAGGCCAAGAAATGCCCGCAGGTTCAAACCCACTTTGGCATGCTAAAAACCTCGAACGTGGAATAACCCCTTCGTATTTAGGTGCGTATGGTTTAACGCCCAATACAAACCCAGAAGATAAATTAACGGGCACTTATACACGCTACTACGACAACGTTGCCATTGCGCCTTGGTTATGGAATGCAGATAAAAAAGTATTTCTTTCAATCGAAGACGAAGAATCGATGACGGCTAAAGTTGACTACGTGATCAACAATGGCTTAGGCGGCATCATGTTTTGGGAGCTTGCAGGTGATTTTGATTACGACTCACAAAAAAATGAATATTTCATGGGGACTACGCTTACGTCTCTTGCGTATGACAAATTTAACCAAAGTGGTGTTGTATATAATGTGCATGGCGGCAACCCAAGTTTTACAGTGCCAACAGAGTCGGTTGATGTAACGTTTGCAGCGAACAGCTTTCCTGTGGGTGATGATAATTACCCGATAAGTCCTACCTTTTCGTTTACTAATAACTCATCTATTGATTTAAGCGGTGCAAAAATATCATTTGATGTACCGGTATCAACCTCAGCTATTTTTAAATCAAACTGGAATGCCCAAGAAAAACTGGGCATGGCAGTCGAAGTAAACGGCTCAAATACAGCGGGTAACAATATAGGTGGTTTTGAAAATGAGTTTCACCGCTTTTCTATCACTCTTAATAATGAATGGGGCGGTATACCAAAAGACTTTAGTGCAGGCGCCACCGTTAACGCACAAGTGATGTACTACATGCCCATTACAGGCCCAAGTAACTTTACTATTGAAAAAGATAGCAACGTTTACGCATTCAAATTTGAGTACCCGCAACTCCCAACGGCAACAGCAGGCAATACGAGTGAGCCAAACAATTCAGGCACATGTGAAGGTGTTGCTGTGTCATCAATTCCAGTTTACCCAAACTTTCCACAGAAAGATTGGGCAGGAAACCCAAGCCATGCCACCAGTGGCGATTTAATGACCCATAAAAACTCGGTTTTTAAAGCAAAATGGTGGACCACGTCTGAGCCAGGCGCTACGGCTGATTGGATCAAACGTTGCAGTCTGTAAATAAAACCACTTTAGAGGCGAGGAACAATTTGCCTCTGCCTAAAGTCTTTTGAAGGATAAAATAATGACATTAATTAAATTTAAAACTCTATCGCTCTCAGCAGTTTCAAGCTGTGTACTGCTTGCAATTATGCCTGCACAGGTTACTGCGCATGGCTACATGGATAGCCCAAAAGCACGGCAAGCATTTTGTAAAGCTGATGCAGGTTATTGGTGGCCAACTGATGGCAGCGCGATTCCAAATCTAGCATGTCGTGCAGCATTTTTAGAATCAGGGACAGTTCAGTTTGTTCAAGATATTGAATTTTCTGTTAATACTCCCGATTACCTTAATCAAGCAGCGGTTGAAGAAAAAGTACCCAATGGGTTATTGTGCGCTGGTGGCGATAATGAAAAACGCGGTATGGATTTACCATCGCCACACTGGCAACGCAGCGATATTGTGCCTAACGCTAATGGCGAAGTAAAAATACGTTACCTTGCCACAACCCCTCACAACCCAAGTTTTTGGCAGTTTTATTTAACCAAGCCGAGTTTTAATGCTGCTACTGATGTGTTGACGTGGGCAGATTTGGAACTGGTGCAAGAGCACAGTAACATTGATTTCACTAAAGGCACCCAAGGTAACCGTTACTATGAAATGGATGTTGCAATTCCACAAGGTCGCAGTGGTAATGCCATTTTATACAGCCGTTGGCAGCGTGTAGATCAAGCTGGCGAAGGTTTTTATAACTGTAGCGACATTAATATTATAAGCGATGCAACACCCGTTGAACCAAGTCAATGGAGTGGTGTTGGCTACTTTGTACGTCAAGGTCAAACTGCAACGGTGGGTGATACTGTTTGGGCACGTTTGTTTGACGAAAGTGGCCAAGAAGTTATTAACCAACAATTTAAAGTAACGGCTCAAAATAGTGCCAACTGGCAGCAAGCATTAGCAGCACAGCTTAATCTTGATTATGCACATTTAATGCAAGTTGGGGTACAAAACGAAGCTGGCGATGTTGTATTTAATGATTCAGATACTTTAATTAATCAAGTTTATAGCAGCAATGCTGACTACACCTACACCTTAAGTGTGCAAAGCTCACCAACAAATACGGCACCGATTGTTAATGCTCCTGCTGACTTAGTCATTGATGAAAATACCTCAAAAAAAGTGCACTTACATGCGTTTGACGATGAACAAAATACGCTTACTTATAATTGGTCAGTGCCAGCCCCGCTTAGTTTTACAGGTGGGGATGCAAATATTGAACTCAACGCCCCTGAGGTAACAGCTGATAAGGACTATACGGTTTCAGTGTCGGTATCCGACGGTGAACTTACCACTCAAGTGCGTTTTAAAGTAACTATTAACGATAGCACAGTTGTCGATTCTGATGCTCCTAAGTGGAGTGGCTCAGCGGTATATCAAGCTGGCGATAAAGTCACTTATCAAGGCGTTGTTTATACCGCTAAGTGGTGGAACCAAGATCAACAACCCGATGAATCAAATGCGTGGGAAGGTGAAACATCATCAGAGCAAAGCAATTTATGGAAAGCAGGTAAAGCCTACCAAGGCGGCGCTGAAGTGATTTTTCAAAACCAAGGTTATCGCGCTAAATGGTGGACTCAAGATGATACACCAGGGCAAGCCAGTGTGTGGGCCAAGCTTTAACACACTAATTTTTTAGTTCGCATTTATTAAAAACACAAGAGCGTGTTGCTTTTTAGGAAGGGATTAAATCTCCCCTAAAAGAACAAATTTTAATTTTTAAAATCAACACGCCTTTGTAACAAAATGAGAGAAAAATATGAATATTAAACAGTTAACAGTCGCCATTGGCGCAGCATTATTTGCAAGTACAGCGATTGCCGCACCGTCTACACCAAGTATTAATTGGGAACCGCAACAATATTCTTTTGTGGAAGTGGATTTGGAGGGGAATGGATCATATAAACAACTTGTTACCCGTGTAGAGCAGGTGAATATCAATATTCAATGGAGTGCATGGAGCGGTGACGGTGGTGATAGTTACAAAGTTTACTTTGATGACATGTTGGTAAATGAAGGCACTCTTGCGGCTGGTTCTAAGACCGGGACTATTTCTTTTCTTTATGACAAAGCAGGTCGTCATACATTGTACGTTGAGTTATGTGAAGGAGGGAGTACGTGTGCTCGCAGTGCAGGGAAACCAATAGTTATAGCCGATACCGACGGATCTCATTTAGCGCCACTGCCAATGGATGTTGACGCTAATAACCGTGACATTGGTGTTAAACAAGATTTGGTTACGGGTGCTTATTTTGTTGAATGGGGCATTTACGGGCGTGACTTTGATGTAACAAATATCCCCGCACAAAACCTAAGTCACATTCTATATGGCTTTATTCCAATTTGTGGTGAAAATGCATCATTAACTGGCGGTCCTAAGCGGGCACTTGAAACAGCTTGTGCTGGCACTGCTGATTATGAAGTGGTTATTCACGATCCATGGGCCGCTGTACAAAAAGCATTACCAGGTGTGGATGCAAACGATCCAATCCGTGGTACGTATTCACAGTTAATGGCGCTTAAACAGCGCTACCCAGATCTGAAAATTTTACCATCTGTGGGTGGTTGGACATTATCAGACCCATTCGGAGGTTTTACTAATAAAGCTAACCGCGACACTTTTGTAGCATCAATGGAAGAATTTTTAAGAACATGGAAGTTTTACGATGGTGTCGATATTGACTGGGAATTTCCTGGTGGTGACGGCCCTAACCCAGATATCGGCGATCCAATAAATGATGGTCCAGCTTATGTGGCATTAATGCAAGAGCTACGCACCATGCTTGATCAACTTGAAGCTGAAACTGGCCGTACATACGAGCTAACATCTGCCATTGGCGCAGGGTATGACAAAATTGAAGACGTTGACTACCAAGCAGCTAGCCAGTATATGAATTACATTTTTGCGATGACTTATGACTTTTACGGCGCATGGAGTGGCGTAACAGGCCATCAAGCTGCACTTTATTGTGGTGAACATATTAGCGCAGGTGAATGTAATGGCACGGGCACAGATGGAAGCGGTGAGCCACGTAAAGGCCCCGCATATACAACAGATAACGCAGTGCAGTTATTATTAGCGCAAAATGTACCATCTAAAAAAATTGTAGTGGGCGCTGCAATGTATGGCCGTGGTTGGGAAGGGGTTTTTCCAACAGGTACCACTATTGATGGTAATCCAATGACAGCAACCGGCTCAGGTCCATTAAAAGGAAGTAACGCGCAGGGCGTATGGGAAGATGGTGTAATTGATTACAAAGGTATTAAATCTTTCATGATTGGTCCTGATGGCATGGGCGTGAATGGTTTTGAAGTGGGTTATGATGATCAAGCTCAAGGCGCGTATGTGTGGAATCGCTCAACAGGAAAGCTTATTACATACGATAATGCTAAATCTGTCATTGCAAAAGGCCAATATGTTCAACAGTACAACTTAGGCGGCTTATTTGCATGGGAAATCGACGGCGATAACGGCGATATTCTTAATGCAATGCATGATGGTTTAGGTGGCGTTGTGCAACCGGTTAATAACAAACCTGTTTTAAATGTACAAAATACAGTGACAGTCAACGCAGGTGAATCAGTATCTGTAAGTGCAACCGCAACCGATGCCGATAACGATGTCCTCACCTTTTCGTGGACAGCTGCCGCGCAGTTATCTATTTCAGGGGAGACGACGAGCACAGTGGCAATTACTGCCCCAAATGTGAGTCAAGATAGCCAGTTTGCAGCAACAGTCAATGTGTCTGATGGTAAAGTAACCGTTAGTAAAGCAATTGTTGTTAATGTACTGGCGCCAACCAGTGGTGGCGAAAATACTGCACCTGTTATTAACACCCTTGCAGATATAACCCTTGAAGAGGGCGCAACTGCAACAGTTTTAGTTATTGCAACCGATGCACAAAACGATGTACTAACTTATAGCTGGAGCGTACCTGCAGGATTAAAACGTGTCGGTGACGGCGCAAATATCAGCCTTGAAGCAGACGCAGTTGCACAAAACACAGACTTTACGGTTTCTGTCTCTGTAAGTGATGGTCAGGTTTCAACTACACAAAACTTTACTGTTACCGTAACAAACAACGATTCAACAACCCCTCCGACTGCGGACACATGGGATGCAAGTAAGGTATATGTTAAAGACGATACAGTTGTATTTAATACAATAACTTATAAAGCTAAATGGTGGACTCAAGGAAACAGCCCTGACTTAGGTGGGCCGTGGGATGCGCAATCACCACCTACAGATGGAGAAGGCAATCGAGCTTGGCAGTCATCGGCGGTTTACAACAGTGGTGATAAAGTTATTTATCAAGGTAATCAATACCAAGCAAAATGGTGGACACAAGGGGATAAGCCAGATTCAGCGAGCGTATGGCAATTACTTTAGTAATATAACCTGAGCTTTGGATAATAAACCTATTTAAAGCAGCTTTAGGGCTGCTTTAAATTTTATTGTTTTATTTGGCATCTTTTTACGGTCGTGTTGTTATACGTTTAGCTGCTTTTGTAAAAAATAACTGGTGTGTCCATTAGGCATGTTGGCTAATTCACCAAAAATAGAATATCCCGCTTTAATATAAAAATCGAGCGCCTGAAATGTGGTTGTTTCTAGCCGTATATTTTTAATCCCTTTTGACAAAGCATAGCCCTCCATTTCAGATAAAAGTTTAAGTCCCCAACCCATTTTACGAACACTGGCATCAACCCATAGGCCTTGAATGTGCATCCAGTCCCAATTAATTTCACCTAATATGCCGCCAAAAATTTCATTTGAGTCATCTTTTACAAAAGCAGACACTTTTTCTCTAAATACAATGCCAGTAAAAGATTCATTAAATGCAGTGAGACCAGCTTTTAAGGCTTCAAAATCAGCCTCTTCTGGGGGCATAGGTGTTGTTAATTTCATGGTATTCGGGAAGCTCCATTTTATTAGCATGTTTTGCGTAAGATACAAAGTTGTAGCGAGTTAGGGCGTGTTGACCTTTGTGGATTGAAATTTGTTCAATCTAGGGGCGATTTAATCGCGGCGCGAGGTTTGTAACCT
>NZ_PNDU01000136.1:0-8626 GCF_005886635.1 Pseudoalteromonas sp. S558
GTGTGCTTCATCGACATGAAACTAGTAAAAACGAAATTTAGCAATTTAGCAATTTAGCAATTTAGCAATTTAGCAATTTAGCAATTTTAAGAAGCACATATGATTTAGCAAACAGTTAGAAGCTGGTTATTGGCTTATTTGCGGCTTAATGCCACTCAAGTCTAACTGAATAGTCATTTCTACATTTCCAGGTTCTACCGCAACATCACTTAAACCTGTTCTAGTAAAATATTCTTCGAAGCCCTGCTGATATTTAGCCGAAAACTGCGTATACGCAGTAATAAATACACTCAACTTTTTAGCTATAAGCGGATACGTTGCAGCGAGTTCTCGTAGTTTTTCAGGCTCAGCAAAGGCAAATTCGGCGTAAGTATTGAAATCATTACCCATAGATGTTTTACCATAATCAGATAAAAAGCCCGCGCTATAATCTGGTGCTAACTCATCTTTTGTAAGTGCCTCAAAATTTGATTTTGCAGGTTTCCAATCTCTATTTAATAAACTTTGCCATGTCATTACGCTCAATGGTGAGTTTTTAAATATAAGTGAACTAAGCTCATGATGTACTCCATAGTATGCATTTTCATAGTTAGCTTTTGTTCCATTCCATTGTGCAACATTAGATAAAGCTATCCATCTAGATCCATAAGTTCCGCCAGCCGCAGCACCTTCAATAGTTATAGAACCTGCAATGTAGATAGTATCAATTACTTCAGAAATAAATCCTTCTGGGTAAACTCCCAAGGCAGACTCAATCCCATCAAGAGTTTCAGCAGCACTATCTAAAGAGGTTATAGTCACTTCAACATTGACTAAACTTCCCTCTTCTTCGGTAAAATCTTTTGGATAAGATTGCTTTGGAGCATCTGTTTTTATATTGAGCTGGTATGTTTTACCCAATCGTTCTGCTTGCTCCGTTTCACTTTCTAGGTAAGAACATGCGTTCAAAAACAATAAAAAACTAAAAAGGACAAAAGCTTTATTTTTCATTTAAACAATCCTTGTTTTATACTCTAAAAAAGCCTGCATATTTGCAGGCTAAAAACGAAAGACCGCAACCAAATAGCGTTATCTTATAATTTTTGGCTTAATGTTACTCAAGTTTAACTGAATAGTCATCTCTACATTTTCAGGTTCTACCGCAACATAGCTTAAACCAGTTCTAGTAAAATATTCTTCGAAGCCCTGCTGGTATTCAGGAAAAACCTGCGTATACGCAGTAATAAACAAACTCAGCTTTTTAGCTATTATTGGGTAGGTTGCGGCAAGTTCCCGCAATTTTTCAGGTTCAGCAAAAGCAAATTCAGCATAAATATTAAAGTCGTTCTCAGCATTAGTTTTACCATATCTAGATAAAAATCCATTTCCATAATCAGGCCCTATATTTTTATTTTGCGTTAAAGCCTCATAATTCGAGGATACAGGCTCCCACTCTTTTGGCAGCAAAGCTTGCCATGCAAATATAACGAAAGGTGAACGTATATAAATTAATGAGCTTAATTCATGGTGAACCCCTTTCAATGAATTTTCGAAGTTAAAGTTCGTGCCATTTTGATCTGAGATATTTACTAATATTATCGAGTTGCTTGAGTATGTCCCACCCGCTTCAGCTCCTTCCATAAGCATAGGACCTGAAATATAAATAACATCAATAACTTTGGAAACAAACCCTACGGGGTACACCTCCAGCGCAGTTTCAATACCATCAAGTGAGTCTGAAGAATCTTCTAAAGAAGTACTTTCCATTTCAAGCGTGGGTTGTTTGCCATTAATTCCCGCAAATTGTTCAGGAAAAAATAAACGAGTATCACCAGCTTTAATATCGAGCTGGTATGTTTTTGCTAATCTATTAGCTTGTTCTGTTTCACTTTCTGGGTAAGAGCATGCGTTCAAAAACAATAAAAAACTAAACAGGACAAAAACTTTATTTTTCATTTTTATAAAATATTTCCAGCTTGTATATCTACACATTACATCCAATACGGATATTTTATTAAGCAATGCCCTATACCTGTTTTAACACCTATTAGTTACAGTTCCAATTTATTAACTTGTTAGTGAGAAATGAGTCAATATCTTTGTGACTGTTTAAATTTACATAGTCCAAGTTGAAATTTAATACAATTTTTTCAACCTTGAGCTGTCTTAAACAGCTATAACCTTCTTTTGATTTGCCGCTACCATCTAGCATACAACTCCCCCAAAACTCATAGGTTTCATCTCCTTTTTTATATGCATCCCAATGATACTTACTCTGCATATCAAAATAAATTTCTTCTAAATCACTCTTAACTAGTGATTGTATTGTTTTTGGAGATTTCTCAATACTTGTCTTGGATAAGTTAACTTGTACATTGTACCTATACTTTCCCGACGAAAGATCTGAAGTAAACGCTTTAAATGTAGCTATTTCTTTGGTCACATTTTCCCCTGAGAAAAATAAACTTGGACCATAGTTAGTAGCGCTATCATAATTTTCATCTTTATTTGGCGTATCTGCTAAGCTAGCTGGCGTTAATTTATCAAGAGGTAAACAATACCCCTGCCACTTTAGTTTGTTCTCAGTGCAACCATTTGCCAATAAAACGCTTAAAAATAAAAGAACGAACTTAATCATTGTGCGGGTCTCTGATAATTAGTGTCACTGTCACAGTCATGGCAATATAAATCGCCGTATAATTTAAACTCAGCTTCATTGGGAACACTATCAAGCCACGTACCACCATAAAAACTAGGTGGTATATTAAACTTTCTAAATGCCTCATGATGGTAATCAGCCATCTGCTTCAAACTCAGTAACCCTTTAACTTTTCCTATATTACCAGCTTGGTAATCGTGGTGGACATACTTTATATGTTGTTTAGCAACCTCTAAACCTACTCTTTTTATCATGTTACGAGTCTCTAGAAATGTACCTCTAAATCCCCCTTTTTCAAGCCCAGCAGCTAAATTAACTACTGTAGAGCGTGCCATGAATTCCCAATAGACAAAACCTTTATTATTCCAAAAAAGAGGATTACCTTTTTCTATTTCTCTTTTAAGCTTCTTTGTATTAGAGACCCACAGAGCATAGCCAATTCGAGCAACTGGGTCCATTTTCCGTAATCGGCTAAGCCAAAAGCCCTCCAAATCTTCACCTAGAAAAAGGGCTCTCTCTTGAGGAGTTATAGATAAGTTTGGGGTAGACATCATTACATTCCTTTTTATATTGAAATCCTTTGATAGAAACTCAGCGTACCTTTAATAGATAATAGTGTCAATTTGACAGCTTATCTAATAAGTTCTCACTGTTAAGGATTGTCGAAACTCAAATAATCATTTGTTTCGCATTATATTAAACAAAAAAAGCCTGCGATTAAGCAGGCTTTTGACTATTTAAACAATTGTATTTTATAAAACAATAATACTCGTTATTAAATATGCTACAAACGTAAGTGCACCACCAAATAAGGCATACGGTAGCTGCGTTTTAACGTGTGTGAGTAAATCACACCCCGATGCAATAGCCGATACTGCGCTGGTGTCAGATATAGGCGAGCAATGATCGCCAAATATACCACCACCCAAAATAGCACCAACAACAAGCGACGGTGGTAAACCTAGCGCTTGAATAAGTGGCACACCAATTGGGATTAATATAGCAAACGTGCCCCACGATGTACCCGTAGTAAACGACATTACCGCGCCGGTTAAAAACAGCACAGGTACGATTAAGTAAATAGGTAGGTAGTCGCCAACCAGTGATGCTACAAATACGCCAGTACCCAATTCTTTTAAGCTTGCGCCAAGTGTAAGCGAAAGCAGTACAATGGCGACCAGTGGCATTAATTCGCCCATACCTTTAAAACCGGTATCAACTAATTGATGGTGCGTAAATTTACGCGAACCAATCATTAAAAAGTAAGCGACAACAATGGCTAAAACTGTTGCGTACAATACTGACTTAGAACCGCTGCCCTCGGCAAGTACACCATTACCGGTGTAATACATAAAGCCAACCATGCTGGTAATAAGCGTAATAAGCGGGATTAACATGTAACGCGCTTTAGAGCCTTTTACTTCTTCTTTTAAGTCAGTTTTTTGAAGCTCTAGTTTTTGTTCGGCTTCTTTCATTGGGCCGTGCACTTTATCAAACGCGATGGTGTAAAAAACAATGACAAGGGTAATTATGGCGTAAAAGTTATACCCTACGCTGCCCCATAACACCGATACCGCCGACTCACCTAGCTCGTAGTTACCTAACAAACCAAGTACAAATGCACCCCAGCCGTTAAGTAGTATTAAAATACACACTGGCGCACTGGTGCTGTCAATAATGTACGCTAGACGCGCTCGGCTCATTTTAAATTTGTCGAATAAGCCACGCGATAAAATACCCGAGGTAAGTACGCTCAGGTTCGATTCTATAAACACCGCAATGCCGGTAAACATGGTTAAAAAGCCCACTTGGCGCTTACTTTTTGCAATGCCTTTGTTCATTAGCATATTAACGGTTGCTGCAACGCCGCCAGATTCGCGAATGTAGGCAAGCAGTGCACCAATTAAAATACTAAATATTAATATGCGTGTATTACCTGGCGAGCTGGCAACAGAAATAATACGTTCAATGGTATTTAAAAAAGTGTCAAACAAGCTATTACCTTCGCCCTGAAAGGCGAGTAAAAACTCAGAAGAAGCAACGGCAACAAGTAGCGCCATAATCACTTCTTTTCGCCAAAACACGATAGCAATCGCAATTAGCGGCGGTAAAATAGAATACCAATGCATAAAAAGTTAACCTTTATTATTAGCGAGTAAACCTCGCTTTGTACGCGTTTTAACGCTTATTTGTTAAGCCTAACAACATAAACCGGCTTAGTTTTATAGACCGCTTAGCTTAATGGATTGGCTTACTCAAGTCACCTGTAAATAAATCACTTAAGGCGGCACAGTTAGTACGTTTTAACCTATACGATAGCTTATTGATTTAGTAACGCTTCATAAATAAGCGACACTACCGATCCGTACTGTGCGGTTTCAAATTGTTTGCCTGTAAATTCGTAACGTTTTAGCGAGCCTTTAATGGCACTATGGCGAGCATTGGTAAGTAAAACAATAGCTAAGTCGTAAGCGGGGTCAATTACGGTCACTGTACCTGTCCAACCTGTGTGGCCATAAGCCTGCGCGCTTGCATAAGGGCCAAAGTGCCAGCGCCTTGCTTGATTATTACCAGCAAGCCTAAAGCCAAGCCCGTAGGTCTCATCGCTGCTTTGCGGCGTTAAAAATTGCGCTAAGGCGCTTGCACTAAATAATTGTTGGTCGCCGTAGCCACCATTATTTAGTAATAGCTGGCAAAGCACGGCTAAGTCGTGAGCGTTACTAAATAATCCTGCATGCCCTGCTACACCATCAAGAGAGTAGTAAGCGCGCTCATCATGCACTTGGCCTTGTAAAACACTGGTGCGAACATTATCAAACTTAATGCGCCCGTCTCGTGTGTTGCCGCTAAGCTCAGTGGCTGCAAATTGCTGCGGCCTAAAGCCTTTTTTAAGTGGATTAAATAACGTGTTAGTTAATTTTAATGGTGCATACACTTGCTGCTCTAGGTATTCGTCAAGAGGCTTCCCTGTAATGCGCTCAATGAGCACGCCTAAAATCATGTAATCAATATCTGAGTAAACATGCTGCCCAGATGATTTACTACTAAAAGGCACGCTGGTAAGTAATAGCTGCTTGGTGGTTTTACTGTTTTGCGAATAAAACGCGTCGCCGTAGCTGCCATCTTTACGGTGAAAGTCAAATACTGGCGGGTATCCGGCGCTGTGAGTAAGTAAATCTTTTACTGTACGTTGCACTCGCCCTTCGCCTTTATATTCGCTTAGGTAGCTTTGCACGGGCTTATTAATATTTAATAACCCTTCGCTTACTAATTTCATAAGTGCAAAGTTGGTGGCAAATATTTTGGTGTTTGAGGCGAGGTCAAACAAGGTATTAGTTTGCATAGGCTCTGGGCGAAGTAGCATTAAATCACTTTGCTGATATTGCTTTGCATCGCCATAGGCAGTTAATTTTATTAGCTCGCCATTTTTAACAACAGCAAGTACAGCCCCAGGAAAACCCGCCTTTACATCGCGATTTATTAACGCATCCACTTCACTAAAATCTACGTGCTTTATTGGCTCATCACTTAAAGTAGGAAATGCAAAACGCAGCGTTAAACTTGCGCCAACAGGGAGAATATTTTCAACTTTAAAGGTATTAACACTATTGTGAGTATTTTTTGCCAAACTGTAATTGTATAGAGTATTGGCGCTCAGTTGGTTAACGTCGAGCTTTTGATTATTAATGTAAATATCGGCGCTTTGTGCGTTATGGTTTTGTATTAATAATTGCCCGCGCCCTTTGTAAGCTTTAAACGTTCCTCGGTTATTTACATAAAACCGGCTACTTGGATTTACCTCAGGAAACGTTACAACCACTTGTGCATTAGGCAGCTCTACAAGTTGGCTTTTTGTAAGTGGTAGCACCGAGCTAATAGGCTCAAGTGGTGTAGTGCAACCCACGGCAATAAAGCTTAACGCCACTATAAATGCTTTTTTTATATAACCACACCTTTGATCTTTTAAAGCAATAAACATGGGCTACCCTTATTTATATAACAAGTAAGGCGCTCTTTGCGCTTTAAATTGCGCAAGCCCCGCCTGCCAGCTTTGTTTTATTTGCGCCTCTGATTCCCCTGCTTCAATAGCTAAGCGCAATTTATTAGTACCCGCTAGTTTATCCATAAAGTCGGCGCGTTCAAAAAACGAGATGTTATTTTTACTAAGCTCCGTGTACGCGTTTATTAAGTAAGTTAAATTTAAACCTGTGATATTTGCTTGTCTTAAATCAAGCCCTTGCACGGTTTGGTTTTTAAACTTAGGGTTTAAAGCAGCGCCTTTAATTGCGCGCGGTGTAAAACTAAAATCATCTAATGCAACTGGCGAATAGCCAATTACTTGAAATGCAAAGTCGGTACCTCTACCAATACTGATAGGTGTTGCCTCAAAAAAGCAAAGTGATGGGTAAAGCGCAATAGCTTGATCGTTAGGTAAGTTAGGGCTTGGTTTTACAGGCAAACTATAAGCACTTTTACGAGTGTAATGATCAACAGGGATCACGGTTAATTTTAAATCGGGCGCTTTATTGATCCAACCCTCGCCTTTGATCATTTTGGCAAGTTCGCCAACGGTCATACCGTGTAACACAGGAATTGGGTGCATGCCTACAAACGATTTAAATTGTGGCTCTAATATTGGCCCATCAACATAGGCAATATTTGGATTGGGTCTGTCGAGCACTAAAAATTCTACCCCATGCTCTGCAGCGGCTTCCATCATGTAATGCATAGAACTTATGTAGGTATAAAAACGTACGCCTACATCTTGAATGTCAAAAATAATAACATCAACATCGGCTAAAGCAGCTTGGCTTGGTTTTTTATTTTTACCATAAATAGAAATAAGCGGAATACCGGTTTTACTATCAACAGCATTTTTTACATGTGCGCCCGCATCGTGATCGCCGCGAAAGCCATGCTCAGGTGCAAAAATTTTAGTTATATTAATATTTTTAGTCAGCAGAGCATCTACTAAGTGAGCTTTCCCTACCGTTGATGTTTGATTAACCACGAGCCCTATACGTTTATTTTTTAACTGCGGTAAGTATTTAACATATTGTTGCGCACCTACTACAAGTGAGTTATTAGCTTCGTTGGCTTGTGCGCTTGAAATAAAAATAGCGCTAAAAATAAAAAATAACGTAATAAGTAGGGTTTTAAACATACTGCAATATCCTTTTAAACAAGGCGTTTAAAATAACATAGGTAATATTAAAGAGCAGCTTTAGAAAGGGGTTAAGTGGGCTTGATTAGGCTTTGAATGGATATAGTAATTAGAAGCTGCGCTTCTCACGCGAGCAAGCTCAGCGTCTACAACGGATAAATAAACTCGGGGTTCGGATTTAAAGATTAGGGCTGTTTTTGCTTGTAGGCGTGTAGCTTGCTAACGCGACGTGCGAAGCTCGTAAATAAAGTATCCGTTATATATCGGTGGTAAGTAATTAGAAGCTGGCGCTTCTCACGCGAGCAAGCTCAGCGTCTACAACGGACAAATAAACTCGGTGTTTAGATTTAAAGATTAGGGATGGTTTTGCTTGTAGGCGTGCAGCTTGCTGACGCAACGAGCGAAGCTCGTAAATAAAGTATCAGTTATATCGGTGGTAAATGATTAGAAGCTGGCGCTTCTCACGCGAGCAAGCTCTGCGTCTACAACGGATAAATAAGCTCGGAGTTTGGATTTAAAAATTAGGGATGGTTTTACTTGTAGGCGTGCAGCTTGCTAACGCGACGAGCGAAGCTCGTAAATAAAGTATCAGTTATATCAGTGGTAAGTAATTAGAAGCTACGCTTCTCACGCGAGCAAGCTCAGCGTCTACAGATTATCAATTTACGTTTCACTTTATTTTAGGCACAAAAAAACCGACTTAATGTCGGCTTATTATGAAAGTGGTGGGCGCAGGAGGATTCGAACCTCCGACCGCTCGGTTCGTAGCCGAGTACTCTATCCAACATCTGAAAAGCGACGGATACGCAAATACATAAGAAAAA
>NZ_PNDU01000137.1:0-43932 GCF_005886635.1 Pseudoalteromonas sp. S558
AAACAAGGCGAACTTACGCGTCAATAGCTGGCCTATTGCAAGTAAATTCAACGTAGTTAGCGCTGAAAATAGCTGCTCGAGATAGATTTATTATCCAGAATTCAGATTAAATATATAAACAGCAAACAAAAACGCCAGCATTTAGCTGGCGTTTTTGTGAGTGGCTTTTTAATTACAGACTTTCTAGAAAATCTTCATCAAAATCCGCAGGCTCTTCTTTAACAGGCGGGTTACCATCATATAGTTCATATATTTGACGTTGGAAGTAAATATCTTTAACAAATAAATATGGGTCGAGCGAATCATTTAGCAAACCTTCTTGAGGAATTAATGATGCTCGTGCTTCAACGGCTTTTAAAACAAAGACTAAAATTGTTTGTGGTGTGGTCAGAGCTATTTTAGGCAAGGCGATATTATCAACAACATCACCTGTTAGATTACGGGCAGTCGTTGGCCCCATACCTGGGAGCATTAAATAAGCACCATCACCGACGCCCCATACACCCAGAGTTTGGCCAAAGTCTTCATCTACAACTTCAAGACCTAATGAGCTCGCAACATCAAAAATACCAAATATACCCACCGTCGAGTTAACTAAAAAACGCGCTAAGCTCACGCCTGCATTTCCGGCTTTACCCTGTAAACCAGCATTTATCATATCCACTGGTGCTGTAATATTATCAGTGAAATGTACAACACCCTGTCGAACAGGTGCTGGCGTTACTGTTATATAACCGACTGCGGCTGGACGTAATATGTATGCATCTAGCACATCCATATTAAAGTCATATAGCGGGCGATTAATACTTTGCAGCGGATCTCTATCATCTACTTTGCTTTGTGGTACCTGAGCACAACCGGCCAGTACCAATAAACATAAAAATGTGAAACTATGTTTTAACATCTAACGTCCTTAAGGTATTAATGTATTAATTTGAAGTTGGTAGTCACTTACACTTTCACGCTTTAACGGCTCTGAATGCCCTTCAAGCTCGCCAGAACTTGGCATAACCGAGTCATCTATAGAAATACGAGCCGATATAACAATATTCTCTGCACTAGATAAGTTAAGCCCTGCAACCATTGCACTACTATCGCTCAACTCAACCGTAACTGGAAATGAATAGGTAGTTAGCTTAACAGCAGCTAGCGGCATAGGAGAGCCAGTTGCAGCTTTTGCAAATATAAACAAAATGCCGTTTTTTGGTTGTTTATCAATAAGTTCTTTTGCAATATCGACGGTAACAGTAATAGTGCTCACACCGTTTGTTACAGGTGTAACAGAACCTTCACTTTGCATTTGCTGCTCAATATCAGCAATACGTTCGGAGATCATACTATAGCGCGAATCACTTTTTTCCATACTCGCAAGTAGAACTTCAAATGCAGTTTTAGCTTGCGGCCAGTCTTTACGTTCATAAGCAATCAGTGCGAGTAATGAAATTGCATCTAAATTTGTAGGTTCAACTTTTAATACTTTTGAGAGCATGCCTGCCGCGCGGGTCATATTAGCTTCGCTACCTTCAAGTAATAAAACTTGGCTGTAGCTAATAAGTACCTGCATATTATCAGGATTCATACGCAATGCTTTATCAAATGATTGCTGCGCCATATCAAACTCATTTAGCGACATAGCCACTCGGCCAAGTAGCATCCAAGCAATTTCATCATCGCCAGAGCGGCTAAGCTTAGTACGAAGCGCCAATGCAAAAGCCTGCAGCTCATTTTGGCTAAGCGGCTCACCTTTTTGCATTACAGCACGTTCGCCATAATCAGCTAAATTATCCATTGCATCATGCCAAGCCGAAATTTGTTGCTGACTTCCCGTAAAGCTATAAAAAATCCCTGTGAGCGCAAGAACAAATGCACCACCCGTTAAAGCAAAAATACGATTATTACCTTTGCTGTTTAGTGATTTTTCTGGTGATAGCTCGTTCAACAAACGGCGTTTTAATTCAACGATTGATTCTGCGTGGTTTATGCTATCAATGCGTTGATTATCTAAATCAGTCTGCAAATCGACTAAACGCTGCTCATAAATACTAATTAATTCAGCATTGGCGTTATGAGTAATTGTTTGAACACGCTCTTTTTTTAAAAAAGGTAGCATAACAAAACCAAGCGCAACCAGTGTGAGTAAAGCAAAACACGCCCACATTAAAATCATTTAGCTTTGCTCCTGACGTTTATTTTCATCGATTAGCTTCGCTAGCAGCATTTCGTCGTCACTGCTCCACATTTGTTTTACTGATGCTTTTCGCTGGCGAATAACAATAAAACCAAAGCCGATAATTACGATTAATACAGGTAACACCCACAACACTAACGTAGCTGGTGTAACTGGTGGGTCGTAATGAACAAAATAACCAAAGCGATCGATCATGTAATCAATTACTTCGTCTTTGCTTTTACCTTCTTTAACCAACACAAGTACTTTATCGCGTAAATCTTTAGCAACAACAGCATCTGAGTCAGCAATATTCTGATTTTGACACTTAGGGCAACGCAGCTCTTTGTTCAACTCTTCAAACAATATTGCTTGTTCGTTATTATCAAATTGGTAGCGATCTTGCTGTGCAAACGCTCCCAAACTTACAAAAAGGCTAAGAGTAAGTAATAACCACTTCATTATTTAAGCTCCTGCATAATTGGCGCAAATTTAGCTCGCCATACTCGCGGGTTTATATCACCGGTGTGATGCAACAAAATAGTGCCGTTTTTATCGACTAAAAATGTTTCAGGCGCACCCGACACCCCTAAATCCAACGACAAAGTACGATGTAAATCTAAAATATTAAATTGATACGGGTCGCCTGCGCGCTCTAGCATATCGCTTACTTCAGTGCGAAGCGATTGCATATTAAATGGGCCATCAAAATCTGCGTCATAACCTTGTACGTAATAAAGGCCGACAATTTTAACGTCTTGCTCACGTAACTTAGTTAAATAGCCAAGTTCAGCTAAACAGGTTGGGCACCAAGTACCCCATACATTTAATAAGTAAACTTCACCTTTTAACGACTCGTTAGTCCACTGTTTATTATCTTGCATTAAATCAGGTAAATTAAATGCAGGCATTTCTTGGCCTAATCGCCCTGTTTGAATTTCACGAGGATTAGCAAAAAGTCCTTGGTATAAAAATACGCAGACAAAAGCAAACACCAAAAGCGGCGCAATAGCTAAAATTTTGCGGTTCATAAAACACTCTCCGCAGCTGCTCTTCTAGCTGTTTTCGTCGATGTACGATAACGCTTATCAAACAAAATCATAAATCCAGCTAACGATACAAGCACACCACCAATCCACATCCAACGAACAAATGGCTTATGATAAATTCTAAGTGACCATGCACCTTGGCTTAATTGCTCACCCAGCGCTAAGTATAAATCACGTGTAAAGCCAGCATCTATTGCCGCCTCAGTCATAAACTGCATACCTATATCGTACTTGCGTTTTTCAGCATGTAATTGGGTTACAAGTTCATTATTTTTAAGCACTGAGACAACACCCGCATGTCCGCTGTAATTTGGCCCACGAATAGTTTTAACACCATCAAAGCGATATTCGTATTGATTAAGCTGTACCGTATCACCTTGCTTCATTGATACATCACGCTCAACTGAGTAAGCAGATGTAAGCGTTACGCCCGCAATAACAAACGCAATACCAATATGACCAAGCACCATGGCCCAGTAACTTACACCTAAGCGTTTCAAACCTTCTTTTAAGGTATTGTGCACAGCTGCTTTGGTGTAAATATCAATCCCTGTTGATATAGCAATCCAAACTGCAAGCGTTGTAGCTAAGAGCGTAAGTGGTTTTACTAAATCGTAACTAGAGAATAACCAAGCACAGGTGATCACGACACTCGACACTACACCCATTAATATTTTGTTTTGCAAAAAGGCCCATTTGTTTTGCTTCCAGCGTAAAAATGGTCCTATTCCCATCAAAATAGCGAACGGCACTAAAATTATTGCAAACATTTTATTAAAAAACGGTTCGCCAATAGAAATACTGCCCAAGCCCATTTCTTTATGCACCATAGGTAATAGCGTACCAAGCAATACGATTAATGTAGCAACCACTAAAAATATATTATTGAGCCATAATGCCACTTCGCGAGATACAAGCTTATATCGACCTTCACTGTGCACTTGCGATACTCGTAGCGCATACAATGCTAAGCCACCGCCTACAACGATGCCGAAAAAGGCAAGAATAAATAAACCTCTATCAGGGTCTGTTGCAAAAGCATGCACCGATACAATAATACCCGAGCGTACAATAAACGTACCCAGCAAACTTAAAGAGAATGCAGCAATTGCGAGTAATACCGTCCACGATTTAAACACACCGCGTTTTTCAGTCACGCTTAAAGAGTGTAATAATGCAGTTGCAACAAGCCATGGCATAAGCGAGGCGTTTTCAACCGGATCCCAAAACCACCAGCCGCCCCAGCCAAGTTCTGAATACGCCCACCAGCTACCAATTGTTATTCCTAGAGTTAAAAAGCCCCATGCAGTCATTGTCCACGGGCGTGACCATTTAGCCCATGTGTTATCAAGTTTACCTGTTAACAATGCCGCAATAGCAAAAGAGAAAGCAACCGACAGCCCTACATAACCCATGTACAGTAATGGCGGATGAATAATCATACCGGGATCTTGAAGTAACGGGTTTAAATCACGTCCTTCGACCGGAAAATAAGGCAGTAAACGCTCAAATGGGCTTGAAAGCAGCAGGGTGTACATCATAAAACCCACACCTAAAAAGCCAAGCACACCCAATACACGCGCACGTAATACCCAAGGTAATGATTTGGAGCGTGCAGCAACTACCGCTGTCCAACCCGCTTGCATTACAAGCCATAGTAAAATGGCCCCTTCATGACCGCCCCACGTAGAGGTGATTTTATAATACCAAGGCAATGTACTACTTGAATGGTAGGCTACGTACGATACGGTAAAATCATCCGTTAAACTGGCATAAATAAGTGCAGCAAAAGAGATTAAAACAAAAGCAAATTGCCCTATTGCTAAAGATGGAGCCGCGCGCATCAATCGAAGATTACCGGTATGCGCACCCCAAAGAGGAAAAATACACAGCAAAACGCTTAGCACCATGGCAAGCGTTAAAGAAAAATAACCAATTTCTGGGATCATAGCTAATTACCACTATCTAAGTTGTATTTTGGTTTTTCGTGCTTAATACCTTTAACTGCCTCTGCAACTTCTGCAGGCATATATTCTTCATCATGCTTTGCAAGCACTTCAAATGCTTCTATTACGTTAGGCTCAATTAATACGCCTTGCGCTACAATGCCTTGCCCTTCACGAAATAAATCAGGCAAAATACCTTGATAACGTACTGTTACCAGTGGGCCAGTATCAATTAACTTAAAGCTTACTTGTAAACTTTGTTCATTACGCTTAACAGTACCTGGAACAACCATACCGCCAATACGTAACTTTTGGCCTATATATGGCTTTTCTTTGTTAGGGCCTTTACCGTCAATAAGTTCACTTGGCGTATAAAATAAGTTTATATTTTCTTGCAGTGCATAGAGCACTAAACCAATTGATCCACCAATGCTAAACAGTACGGCAATGATTACCAATAAGCGCTTTTTACGTCTTGGATTCATGAGATTTGTTCCTGTTTAGCTTTTTTAATTCGCGCTTCACGTATTATTTGTTGCTCTACAGAAGCCATAATACGTTTGGTATCTCTTAAAGAGTTTACTAAAATACCAAGTAAAATAAGTGCGCATGTACCAAAAGAAAGCCATACATAAAACCCATAGCCCCCCATTGCAATAAAATCAGAAAAAGAGTCAAACTGCATAATTACCCCTTATTTAACAACGTTCGCACCCACGGTCGATGCTTTTCGCGTTGCAAAATTTCATTTTTAAGACGAATTAAAGTCACTGTTCCTACAAAAGCAGCAAAGGCTAAAATATTAACCATAAGCGGCCAAAACATACTTGGGTCAACTGCATTTGTATTGAACTTTGTAATGCTTGCGCCTTGGTGCAATGTATTCCACCATTCAACCGAAAAGTGAATGATTGGTAAGTTGATCACCCCAACAATGGCTAAAATAGACGCGGCACGTCCTGCTGATTTTTTATCTTCAAATGCGTGGTATAGCGAAAGCACACCCAAGTATAAAAATAGCAAAATAAGCTCAGAGGTTAAACGTGCATCCCACACCCACCAAGCACCCCACATAGGTTTACCCCAGGCAGCGCCAGTAATGAGCGCTATTGCAGTCACGCAAGCACCTACTGGTGCTATAGCAATAACCGCAAGCTCTGCATTTCTTAGTTGCCATACAAGTGCAACAATAGCGGCAATAGCCATTGATGAGTAAGCACCCATTGATAAAATGGCCGAAGGAACATGAATAAAGATGATACGGTAGCTGTCTTTTTGTTGGTAATCGGCAGGTGCAAAACCAAGCCCCCAAACCCACCCAACAATCATACTAACTACAGTAACTACGGCGAAATAAGGCAGTAACGTATTGCATAACTGGTATGCACGCTCTGCTTTAGCATAGGGATGTAACCATTTCCACATTAACTTACACTCACTTTTAAAGCTGACGATATGGCAATTGGTGCGCTAATAATAGCAATAAGTAACATAGCACCAAGGATGGCAAGCTGCCCGCTATAATCCAGCGACATAGAGCTGGTATCGATAGCCGACGTTGCAAAAATCAAAACAGGAATATACAAAGGCAGTACGAGTAAACTCATCAAAATACCCCCTTTTTGTAGCCCCACAGTAAGACCAGCGCCTATTGCGCCAATAAAGCTCAACAGTGGTGTGCCTAATAATAATGTTAAAACAGTCGCGGTTAATGCCGTGCTCTCTAGGTTTAACAACAATGCAAACAACGGCGTCATTAATACCAGCGGTAAACCTGTCACTACCCAGTGTGCGGCAACTTTGGCAAGCACTGTGAGTGATAACGGATAAGAAGACGCAATTAATTGTTCAAGAGATCCATCATTAAAATCATCTCTAAATAACTTATCTAAACCCAACATAGTAGAAAGTAGTGCAGCGACCCAAATGATACCTGGCGCCATTCTCGCTAATAGACCAGGCTCAGGCCCTATTGCTAACGGAAATAATGAAATTACAATTAAGAAAAACAAAATAGGGTTTACAATTTCGGCGCGCTGACGAAATGCAAGCTTTACATCTTTGCTAAATACCGCACTAAAGAGCAACCAATAAGAGTGTTGACGAGTCATTAGTGGCGATACTCCAATGTAACCGTTTGTAAGTTACTAAAGTGGGTCGTTAAGTCTTGGTGAGTCGTTAACAAAATAGCACCACCCCTTTGTAAGTGCTCAGTAAATCTTTGTTGTAAAAAGGCAACACCGCTTTTATCAAGTGCAGTAAATGGCTCATCAAGTACCCATAATTTAGCATCGCTTAACCAAAGCCTTACTAAAGCAACACGTCTTTGTTGCCCTGCTGATAACGTTCTAACAGGTACATCTTCAAGCCCAACAAGACCCAGTTTCGCTAAAATAGGATATAAGTCAGGCTCATTTATGTAGCCATTTATATGTAACCAATGACGAACATTTTCAACCGCGCTAAGCTGGGTGTTTACACCCGTTTTATGGCCTATAAATAATAACTCTCTGGCATACTCTTCATAGTACTTAGATATCGATTGTTCTTGGTATAAAATAACGCCTTCGTCAGGCACAGAAAAACCTGCGATAATACGCAATAGCGACGTTTTACCAGCCCCATTAGGACCCGCTAATTGCATGATTTGACCGCTATTAAGGCTAAAATTAAGATCCGCAAACAAACAACGTTCTTGCTTGATGCAGGTGACGGACTTAATGTGTAACAAGATGACGATTCTCTCTGCCAAAAATTAGGCGTTAGTCTACCATAATGATAGGGTAATACGAATATTGCTTTAAAATCGATTCACTTAAAATAGAGAAAACTTGATTTAAAATAATGAATACGCCAACGCAAATCACATTATCTAATTCATTGGTTATCAATCAATCGAGCAACGCTCAAACGAATGAATTATCGCAATTACCTGATGAGGTACTTGCCGCTAAAAACATACAATTTTCGAAAGATTCGATTACGCTTGATGTATTTATTGATAAGCATTGGCAAACATTAAGGCTTGGCACTACTAACGCGCCTCAAAACTTACAAAAAATAGCCAGTGCCAACATACAGCTCAGCTCCGATGGCAAACAGCTCAACATTACGCCAAACAGTACAACACTGACCATAAACCAACCAGCTCAGTTGCAACGCTTATTAAATTATGTGAGCACAGGCGCCGAGGTAGAAAGCAAACCAATGGCTGTGCAAGTGGTGTTATCCCCAACCCCAAAATTAGTTATTGATAAACTCAACGCCAGTATTGCAATAAATAAAGAGGTAGCGCAGCTACTCATAACCGAGCAACCTTTAAAAGTAATTGTGAGTACTAACAACAAAGGTGCGCAGCTAAATGTTATTAATAGCTTTGCTGATACAGTTCATTCGCAACCACTAAGTCAAGCAAGGCTCACTAAATTACTTGCAGCGCTGCTACCTAATGCACAACTACAAGCAACACCTAAACTAGCTATTTTAACTCACCCACAAAAGTCGGGTTCGTTTACAACGCCTATAAATAATAAACAAGTTAGTGAACTACCCAACATACCGATTAAAGTAAACTTAGTAAATCAGGCCGATAAGTTATTTATTAAAACCGATACTAATAATATAAACGTGACGCTTAATAATTCATTCTCCAAACCGTTTAACGAACTGCTTTTAGCTCAAAAAAATAGTGACCCTGAAATATCGATCTCAACCTCGTCCAATAGCAAAATGAGTCCACTTCTTACACAAAGCAGCCCAATAAAATCATGGCTACTTCATAGTTTTAGTGATTTAAAAACACGGATTAATGACGCAGTAAAATATTTTGAACACAAGCCGTTCGCAACAGGGTCAAAACAAACAATTGCATTGGCACCTGAGTTATCTAAAAGTGACACTCCTAGTGCTGTTATTACTCAGCAATTTAAAAAAATAAATATGACACAAAACCTAGATATGCTAATTAAAGGCACTGACGGTAAAACCTTGATTAACGTAACAAATATTTTGCCAAAGCACTTTAATCAAGTGCCTCCTTTAGCACAATTAACTCAGCTCCTAAAAGCCAGTGTTAATATATGGCAGGCATTACCTCAGCATAATCAAACATTACCAGCCAGTAACGCCCAAAATACTGATGCTCATCACTTTAAAAATATAATTTCACCAGAAAGTATTTCTCGTAGCCAAATGTTACAACCAATAGAAGCAAAGCTGCTTAGTCCTCTTTTAAAGCTACCTGACTCAATTGCTGCCACTGAAAAACCAGTGAACAGCAAATCAATTTTAAACAGCCAAATAAATAACATAACAAGCAAAATAGAAAAGGATTCACCAGATTTAACACGCCTTATTAATCAAGCTTTTAACCGTATGGTCTCAAGTACTAATGTGCATCCCGTGACTATTCAGCGTGAGATACTAACAAACATTCAACCCTCTATACTTGCTAATGACACGCTGCAAAGCAGTTTTACTAAAGGGCTAGAACAAATGGCGGTAAGCATTTTAGCGGCACCCACTATCAATCAGTCAATCGTCCCTGTTAGCTTGAATAATCACACTGGCTTAGATGCATTATTGCAAGTATTACTACCTACTTTTAAAACAGGTAACACGAGTGCTAAGCTGCTTGAGCAACTACAGCAACCTCAAGTTCAAGCCCTCGCAAACGAGCTGATACAAGTAAAAAACACGTTAAATCAGGTGCAAGTTTCAATGCCAAATCAACACCCTGATTCAAATCCTTTAGTGCAATTTTTATTACCCATGAAACTTCCCCCTGAGGCGGCTCAAACAGAAATAACGCTAGGGCAATATAAAAAATCGAGTGGCGATAAACTAGAGAGTAAAAATGTATGGTTTGTCAGATTAAATTTTGACTATGCTGAACTCGGTCAGTTACAAATCACTGCGGAGTTGATGGATAAAGCACTTGATTGCCAGTTACTAGCATCTAGCCAAGAAATTACAGCGATTGCTCATCCGCACCTAGATAACTTAAGATTAAAGCTTGCAAAGCATGGTTTGCAAGTAGGCGAACTTAATTTAAAGCGCGGTGATACTAATCATCAAGCATTTGATAATTCACATGCAATTATTAATATTAAGGTTTAATTATGAGTGATGTGCTTAATAATAAATCAGCTATCGGGCTTTTATACGAAACGGGTAGTACACCCACAATAAGTGCTAAAGGTTTTGGTGAATTAGCTGACGAAATAGTCGCTGCGGCCAAAAAGAAAGGAATTATGATCCACGAAGATGCTGCGCTTGCTAAAACATTATCACACTTGGCATTAGGAGAAGAAATCCCTAAAGAGCTTTATTATGTAATTGCGGAGCTAATTGCCTTTTCCTATGTATTAAGGGGGCAATTCCCGCCAGGTTGGAAGGACTTTCAAGGTAAGCTAAATATAAAAGCATAAACAAAATGTTGGCTTAAAATACCAATTAAACTAAAAAGGCGCTAAGCGCCTTTTTGCTTATGCAGAGAAAACAGTAATTCGGCTTCAGCTCTAGGCAGTTCACATTCGCGTATAACCTCGTCTAAATCGGCACCTAAGCCAACCATTTTTACAGCACGAGAATAAATTTTAGCATCTGGATCGTCGTATTTCTGAGCCGCTTGTTGTAAAACTAACTCTTGGTTTTGTTGTTCAACCTCAAGCACTCGTTTACCAATACTCAATAATCCGGTTCGTAATTCAGATACTTCACTTCGCAGAATATGAGTTTGCTCTGAAGTGTCTTTAAGTTGCTGCATAGCAGAATCAAGCTCAGTTGCTTGTTTGCTTTTTAATGCAGCAATTAGCGCTAACGATATAAGTCCAATCGCCAGCGCTGCAATTGCGATACTAAGTAACAACATATTTTAGTGGTAAAGCTTATATATCGCTTAACTCATCCCATTCATCATCGCTGAGCAATTTGTTTAAATCGACTAAAATCAGTAATTCATCATCACGATTACACACACCTTGAATGAATTTAGCACTTTCTTCAGTACCAACATTTGGTGCACTGTCTATTTCAGAACTACGTAGATAAACCACTTCAGAGACACTATCGGCTAAAATGCCTATAACTTGTTCTTCAGCTTCAATGATTAAGATACGAGAGTTATCAGTTGCATCTGCAGCATCTAAACCAAAGCGAGAGCGTGTATCTATAACGGTTACAACATTACCACGTAAATTAATAATACCAATTACGTAAGAAGGCGCACCAGGCACTGGAGCAATTTCAGTGTAGCGCAATATTTCTTGCACTTGCATTACATTTACGCCATAAGTCTCTTCTTCTAGCTTAAATGTAACCCACTGTAATATTTCATCATTATCTGCATTTTTATTTGCTGACAGTAATTTATCTTGATTCATGCTATTTCCCCGTAATGGTCATTATTACTGACGACTATCTAAGCCTTTTTCTAATAATGCATTTAAATTATCTACATCTATTAAAGCACACATTTTTTCTTTAATAACACCGGCAAGCCATGGACGCTTACCTTTATTAGTATTCCATTTTACATCTTCTTTACTCAATGTAATGTTATTTATTAACTTTTCAGCCAATAATCCCCACTGGCTATCGCCTAGCGTGATTAAATATTGATAATTAAGAGATGCCTCTAACTTTTCATCATACTTTTCAGGCATGACCCAACGAGCGGTATCAACAACATTTAGCTTCTCATCTCTGTTAAGCATAACGCCTTTAAACCACTTTGGCTTACCAAACAGATGATTTACTTCACTTAACTGATGAATTCCACCCAGTGACTTTAATGGCACAGCAAGCGTTAACCCTGCAACTTCAAAAAACAATGCCTGAAATTCGCCTTCAAAATAATCTTCTTGGCTTTGCGTTTTCAGTGCCTGTGAAGGCTTTTCTGATAATTGCGCTGCGGTATTATCTGTTACATCAATAATTTTATCTGTAACAACCTTTTCACTCGGTAAAGGCTTGGGTGCTACTACTGATTGAATTTGTTCATCAGTCTTTTCAGTTACATTACTCTCTTTAGTCTGTAACTGTTCTTGTTCTGTCCCATTAGGTATTTTTTCAAGCAATTTTGCGACAGGCTCTAGGTTATCTATAGGCCCATCGTCACGTAACAATGCACCTAAATATTGAGTCATTACTTTTTCATTAGCAAATAATTGCTTACTCATTTATCAACCTTGTTCAATTAAATAGTCTAATAGTGCTTTATAAGCAAACACACCTCGGGATCGAGGACAAAACTCAATGGGTACTTTTTGCGCAAAGCTCGCATCCCTTAGCTTTGTATCTACGGGAATAACCCCTGGCCACACCTTATCTTTATAGGTATCTTGCAAAGTCTTATAAGCTTCTAAAGATGCTTTAGTCCGTTTATCGTACATAGTAGGAATTATAGTATATTCATAATTTTTCGCTTGCGAGGTTTGCATTAACTCCATCGTACGCATCATTCTATCAAGTCCTTTTAAAGCCAAGAATTCAGTTTGTACGGGAACTAAAATACGCTCGCTTGCCGCAAGTGCATTAACCATTAACACGCCTAACACGGGTGGGCAATCAAGAATTGCATAATCATAATGGTCACTAATTTTTGCAAGCGTTTTTTTTAATATTAACCCCATACCCGATTTATTACCCATACTCCTATCGAGTGTGGCAATTGCCATAGTCGCGGGTAAAATATCCAAATTCTCGAGCGTTGACGGACAGAGTGATTGAAGTATTTCTTCACTTTGCATGCTTGTACCACGGGCAAAAATATCATATACGCTAATTTCTAAATCTTCTGAATCAATACCAAAATAATAGGTTAATGATGCATGTGGATCTGTATCAATCAGTAATACCCGCTTACCTCGCAAAGCAAGAATACCGGCAAGGCTCACTGCTGTTGTTGTTTTTCCCACACCACCTTTTTGATTTGCCACAGTCCAGATTTTCACATTACATCCTAATTACTGTTCGCTACGAGTAGTGATGCGGACACCACCATGAGGTAAACGAATTATTTTTATTGTATCGTCATCTGAAGGGAGTTCAATTTCTGGTTCTATTTTTTGACTCTCTGGCTTTGATTTATCAACGCCAATAACAGGTGGTAATCCATACTTAGAAAGTGCAATGACAACTTTGCGATTTTCAGCTCGCCCTTGCTCTGTACTATTATCTGCAAGAGGAGAGTATTGCCCATAACCTTCTATTGCCATACGCGCAGAGTTTATTCCTAACTCTTCTAGTTCAACTAAAATTGATGTTGCTCTTGCTACCGATAACTCCCAATTAGAACGAAATATTTCATTACGAATAGTTTCATTATCAGTATAACCACGCACTCTAATATAATTATCTACAGGAGCAATAATATCTTTAACGAGTTTGACGACTTGTTTAGCTCGTAAATGAGCGACTGAACTGCCACTTGAAAATAGCATTCCAGAGCTAAGTTCAATAATTAGCCAATCTTGGTTTAACTCTAAATTTGCTTCACCATCACGAATTTCGTCAATAAGTGCTGATTGTAATTTTGTTAACAAGCTATCTAAAGGTTTTCCTAAATACTTTTGCTGTATATTGCTAGTATCACTTTGTCCATCAAGTAGTTCAGGACCTTGATCTTGTTTTTGAATGCTCTCGCCATAAAGCACTTCTTGTTCAGGAGTTACTCTATCAGTAAGAATACCATTACCGTTTACACCTTCACCATTTTGTGAATATTGGCGTGCAGATTTATCAAAAACATGTTCAAGTGAATCTGACAATATTTGAAAATTTTCTTCTTTACTGATTGCAATAGCATACATAACCACAAAGAATGCAAACATAATGGTCATGTAATCAGCATAAGAGACTAACCAGCGTTCGGTATGTTGGCTTTTTGAAGAGACATTGCGTAAGCGGCGGCGTAACATAGCGATTACTCTTGGGCTAAGTTAGGACGTTCTACACGGTAGGCTTCAAGCTTTAATTCAATATTTAGCGGGCTTTCACCTAAGCTTATCGCGATAACACCTTCAGCAAGCATTTCATGATAAAGCATTTTTTGTTCAATCCGTTGTTTTAACTTATTTGCCATCGGCAAAAAAATAATATTAGCAAGACCGACACCATATATTGTAGCAATAAACGCAGTTGCCACACCTTCACCCAACTTTTGCGGATCAGTGATGAAAGACATCGCTTGAATAAGTCCTAGTACAGCCCCTAAAATACCAATGGTTGGGCTGTAGCCTCCCATTGCTTCATAAACACGCCCTGCCTCTAATAATCTGTCGCGTTCAAGTAATAAGTCTATTTCGAGTGTGTCTCGTAATTTTTGCTCAGAACAACCATCAACCAATAAACCAAGCCCTTTGGCGGCATAGATATCAGGATGAATAAACGCTTCGTTTTCTAGTGCCAAATAGCCTTCTTGACGGGCTTTGTGCGACCAACGTTTAACTTGCTCAATTGCTTCGTCTATATCGTATTGTGGAGCGAAAAAAACCCAATGGCTTATTTTTAGCATTTTTTTAAAGGTGCTTGCAGATGTTTGTAACATCACAGCACCCAATGTACCACCAAGCACTATAACGAGCGCAGGGACATTAAATAATGCAGATGCAACGCCCCCTTCCAAAGAGTAACCAATTGCTATAGATCCTAGCGCAATAAGTAGCCCTAGAATAGAAAGCTTATCCACAACCAGTTTCTCTTTTTATTCTCACAGCTACGTCATCAAGCGCTAAGATCTCACTGGCTAGCCCAGCATTTACTAATGCTTGTGGCATACCATAAACGACACAACTATTTTCATCTTGTGCCCAAATCGTTGCACCCGTTTGTTTGAGCATTCTTGCTCCATCACGCCCATCAGCTCCCATACCAGTCAACACTATTGCTAACACATCGCCTTGATAAGCTTTCGCTACACTTGCAAATGTTACATCGACGCTTGGTTTATAAGTGATTCGTTCGCTTTGATCTTCAAAAACTCTTAACGTTTTTGCAGCTCCACGCCCCTCAACCATCATTTGCTGACCACCGGGTGCTAAATAAGCCGTTCCAGCTTGTAAACGATCGCCTTGTTGTGCTTCTTTTACTTTAATTTTGCATAAGCTATTTAAGCGCGTCGCAAATGCCGGTGTAAATGCCGCAGGCATATGTTGAATCAACAAAATGGGGTGCGGGAAGTTAGCTGGTAACTGAGTTAAAATAGTTTGCAGTGCCACAGGCCCACCAGTAGATGTGCCAATCGCAAGTAGTTGATAATGTTTACCGCTAGTGCGAATTGTTGAAGCATTTACTGATGACTTAGGCTGCACTGCTGAGCGTTGAAAGCTTCTATCTGGCTGGCGTATATTAGTCTCTTTAGCAACTATTGATGGCTTTATACTCGGCGCTAGGGATGTTGGTGCTAACTTAGCCGGAACTAAAGGCTTAAATGAACGAGGGATGCGACGACGGCCAATCTCTTTTACTTTTGTTTGTAAAAGCTTTATTGCATCATCATTATTACGGGCAATGTCTTCAAACTTTTTAGGTAAAAAGTCCATTGCTCCAGCATCTAGCGCATCTAGTGTTGCTGTAGCACCATCACGTGTTAGCGACGAAAACATTAAAATAGGGGTTGGATTGCTTGCCATTATTTCTTTAACAGCACTGATACCATCTAAGACCGGCATCTCAACATCCATCGTGATCATGTCAGGGCGTAATTGCTCAGTTTTTTCAACAGCTTCTCGACCATTTACAGCAAAGCCAATTACTTTAATATCGTTGTCTTGTTCGAGAATTTCGCTTACTCTACGGCGAAAAAAGCTCGAATCATCAACAACTAAGACTTTAACAACCATTGAGCTCTCTTATTTAGTTTAGACGTAGGTGTAGTGCATACTACACCTACTTATTGTCAGTTCGCGTAATGTTTTAGCATACTTGGAACATCTAAAATCAATGCAATTCCACCATCAGAAGTTATTGTAGCGCCAGCCATTCCGGGAGTGCCTTGTAATAAAGCGTCAAGAGGTTTGATTACAACTTCTTCTTGCCCTATTAACGAGTCCACTACAAAACCAACTTGCTGCGTGCCTATTTGAACAATCACGACATGACCTTGATCTTTACGCAAAGAACGATCGGCCCCTTTTACAAGCCAATGTTCCAAGTAGAACAATGGAACCGCTTTTTTGCGGACAATAACAGTTAACTGACCATTAACAACATTTGTTTTAGTTAAATCAAAGTGGAATATTTCACTAACACCAGCAAGTGGTAATGCAAATGTCTGTGCACCAACAACAACCATTAACGTTGGAAGTATTGCGAGCGTTAACGGTACTTTAATCTCTAATGTTGTACCAACACCTAACTCTGATTCAATACTTACAGAACCGTTAAGCTGGGTGATTTTTGTTTTTACAACATCCATTCCAACACCACGTCCGGAAATATCCGAAATTTCTTCTTTTGTTGAAAAGCCTGGTGCAAAAATTAAGTTGTAAGCTTCAGTGTTTGAAAGTCGACTTGCTTGGTCATGATCAAGTACACCTTTAGCTATTGCTATTTTCTTGAGTTTCTCAGCATCCATACCAGCACCATCATCTTTGATAGTAAGCAAAATATGATCGCCTTGTTGAGACGCTGATAACGTAACAGTACCTGTTCTTGATTTTCCAGATGCTTCACGTACATCTGGCATTTCAATGCCGTGATCGACTGAGTTTCTGACCAAATGCACGAGCGGATCGGCTAACGCTTCAACCAAGTTTTTATCTAAATCAGTTTCTTCGCCGACCAGTAATAAATTGATATCTTTATTTAAGCTTCTCGCCAAGTCACGAACAACTCGAGGAAAACGCCCAAATACTTTTTTGATCGGTTGCATGCGGGTTTGCATAACCGCACCTTGAATATCGGCGGTTACAACATCTAAATTTGATATTGCTTTACCCATCGCTTCACTTTCAGAATTGGTGGCCAAACTAACGAGGCGATTTCTCACAAGTACTAGCTCACCAACCATATTCATAATTTGATCAAGGCGCTTAGTGTCTACACGTACTGTAGTTTCAGCTGCGGGCGCGACTGCCTTTTTCGGAGCTGCGGCTGGGCTTGGAGCAGCAGGACTTGGTGCTTTTGCTTCAGGCTTATTAGCGGGCTTACTAACAGGCGCAGGCTCAACTTTCTTTGCCTGAACAGCCGGTTTTGGAGGTGCAGGCTTTGCAGTTACGGGATGATTACTTTCTACAGATTTAGGTGCGCTGCCTTTGCCATGTAATTCATCTAATAAGGATTCAAATTCAGCGTCACTAATATCATCATCAGAAGAGCCTGAGTTATTGGCGACAGGCGCTGTTTCTTGCGGCGTATGCGAAGCAACTGGCTCACTTTTTTGTACATCAACAGTGCCAAAACTACCAACACCATGTAACTCATCTAATAAATTATCAAACTCGTCATCAGTAATGTCACTACTAGAAGTAGTACTTACAGGCTTCTTAGTCTCAGAGCTTTGGTTATTACCATGCAGTTCATCAAGTAAGTTTTCGAATTCATCTTCTGTAATTTCATCAATTTGCGATTCGGCGGCTGGCGAAGCCGAACTACTAAATAATTCATCGAATGCAAATGGGTCGTCGTCAGGGCTTTGTGAGCTGATAGTGTTATTGTCACCGTTTTCTGTGGCAACGACATCAGCCTGTTCAGGTTCGTCTGCTGTAATTTCAGAAGATGCTCCAGATAACTCATCTTCCGTTGGAGGTAACCCTAATTTATGTAGGACTTCAAGTAATTGAGGATCTGCAGGCTCAGGCTTATCACGGTTTTGAATTGTCGCAAACATTTCATTAATGGTGTCTAATGCTTGTAAGATAACATCCATTAATTCAGAGTTTACAGTTCGAACGCCCTGTCTGAGCAAATCAAATACATTTTCTGCACCATGACAAGCATCAACAAGCTCTGTCATAGCTAAAAATCCGGCACCGCCTTTTACTGTATGAAAGCCTCGAAATATAGCATTTAATAGTTCGGTATCTTCTGGATTATTTTCCAGTTCAACTAACTGTTCGGATAGAAGTTCAAGAATTTCTCCTGCTTCTACAAGAAAGTCTTGTAAAATATCTTCATCGACTTCAAACATGCAGTTACTCTCCTCTTAGAAGCCCAAACTTGATAAAAGATCATCGACTTCATCTTGATCAGACACAACATCATTACGCGATTCTTTATCAATAATAGGGCCCTCGGGACCTGCTAATGTTTGTACGGCAATCGGTTCTTCTGTTTTTTGTTGTTCTACTATATTAACTGTACCCACATCCTGCGCAGAAAACGCAGTGAGTAGATGAAGTAAGCTTTCTTCTACTTCTCTTACAAGCTCAATTACTCGACGAATAACTTGACCAGTCAAATCTTGATAATCTTGCGCCATTAAAACATTTGTCATTAAATTTTGTAATTCATCTGTTTTATTGTGTGAGTTACTCATAAACTTATCTATGCTGTGGCACAGAGTTTTAAACTCACCAAGCTCTATATCCCGACTCATTAACCGATCCCATGTCGGTTTAATGGCTGCTATCTCACCCGCTAACTCCTGAGTTATAGGGAGACTTGCCTCAACCGCATCCATGGTTTTATTTGCAGCATTCTCTGTCAATTCCATGACATAACTAAGTCGTTTTTTAGCATCCGGAATTGCATCGTTTGTTAAGTTTGTTAAACGCGAATCTAGCTCAAAACCTTTTAGAGCTTCATGCAATTGACGCGTTAACTTGCCAACTTCAGCAAATATCTCTGACTGCTCTTTAGACGCTGTATCTAAAATTAATTGATCAGCTTTATCTTGCTCGTCGTTTTCTAAAAAAACAACGAGTTGACGCGCTTGTTCTAAAGTTATTCGAGGCGCAGCAGGTGCTGACATAAGCCTCTCCCTATAATTAACCTAAGCGTTCAAACACTTTTTCTAATTTGGTCTTCAATGTGCCAGCTGTAAATGGTTTTACAATGTAGCCATTAACACCAGCTTGAGCAGCAGCTATTATCTGTTCTTTTTTAGCTTCAGCCGTTACCATTAAAACAGGGAGATGTTTTAACTTGTCATCCGCCCTAATTGCCCTTAAAAGGTCAATACCCTGCATACCTGGCATGTTCCAATCCGTCACGACAAAATCAAAAGACTGATTTTGTAGCATTGGTAAAGCAGTCGAACCATCATCTGCTTCTTGAACATTCGTAAAGCCTAAATCACGCAATAAATTTTTAATAATACGTCTCATTGTTGAAAAATCGTCAACGACAAGAATTTTCATGTTTTTATCCAAAACATCCTCCAGTGAGGTCTTAACCTTTATTTACTTACTACTAGTTTATCCAGTCATTGATTTTTGCTTTTAGCTTAATCATCGCCTGACCATGTATCTGACTCACACGCGATTCACTAACATCGAGTATATGCCCAATCTCTTTTAAATTCATTTCATCGTTATAGTACAAAGATAACACCATAGCATCTCGCTCTGGTAATGATTTTATTGCACTTAATAAAGACTCATTAAATCGTTCATTTTTAACATTATTAAAAGGTTTGTCTAGTGTTAAATCTTGACCTGCTGGAGTTATGACATCTTCATCAATTCCAAGGTCTTCTATACCCAACACTTTACTTGCATTTACATCGTTTAAAATATGATGGTACTCATTTAACGAAATATCAAGTTTTTCAGCAACTTCTATATCTGTAGGTTCACGATTTAAGTTTTTTTCTAATTCGTTTATCGTTTCAGCAACAAGACGACTTTTACGATGTACAGAACGCGGAGCCCAGTCACCACGGCGCATTTCATCTAGCATAGCGCCACGGATGCGAATACCTGCAAACGTTTCAAAGCTTGCGCCTTTAGTTGCATCAAAGTTTTTTGACGCTTCAATCAGTCCTATCATACCCGATTGAATTAAATCATCGAGTTGTACACTTGGAGGTAGACGAGCAATTAAGTGACATGCCACTTTTTTAACCAGTGACGCATGTTTCTCAACAATCACATTTAAATTTTGTGTTGATTGATATCCCATAGCTCTATTTACCAATGTTGTCATAATTAGCCGTTAACCAGCTTCTCAATGAAAAACTCTAAATGCCCTGACGGTTGATTCGGTATTGGCCATTTGACCGCTTTTGTTGCCAGAGCTCGAAAAGCCACTGAAGCTGGAGAGCTTGGAAACAACTCCACAATAACTTTCTGCCGACGTGTCGCTTTACGCATATTTTCATCGTAAGGTATCGTTGCAGCTAGCTCCATAGAAATATCTAGGAAACGATCTGTTACTTTAGATAGCTTTGCAAACAATTCTTGGCCTTCGCGAAGGCTACGAACCATATTTGCAACAATTTTAAATTTATACACGCCATGCTCACGACTTAATACTTTAATTAGTGCGTACGCATCTGTTATTGATGTTGGTTCGTCACACACGACGACCATTACATCTTGTGCTGCACGAGAAAAGCTCAGCACCATATCGGAAATGCCGGCGGCGGTGTCTACTATCAATATATCAAATTCGGTATTTAATTCGCTAAAGGCACGAATAAGACCCGCGTGTTCAGAAGGTGATAATTCAACCATGTTTTGCGAACCCGACGTTGCAGGGACAATTTTAATCCCAGCAGGACCCTCAACTAAAATCTCATCCAGTTCGCATTCACCAGATAATACATGCGATAAATTGCGCTCAACACGAAGCCCAAGCATCACATCACAATTTGCTAAACCTAAGTCGGCATCAAGAACTAAAACTCGCTTACCTTGTTGACCTAATGCGATTGCGGTATTTAGTGAAACATTCGTTTTACCTACTCCACCTTTACCACCGGTCACAGCGATAACTTTTACGCCGTTATTATTGTTTTGACTCATTTTTCGCAGGCCGCTTGCTTGATCTAATACTGTGTTAATCATACATCCCTACTGTGTTCGACGCCACTGATTGATGTCGTGAATGTTGTGATTTTATTCTTTTTAAATATAATTGCTCAGCTTTTTTTACTAGTTTTTCTGAATTCGCAACTCGAATGTCCTCTGGTACTCGCTGGCCATTAGTAAGATAACCTATTGGAAGACGATTTTGAATCGCAATACTAATAATCTCACCTAAACTTAACGATTCATCTAATTTAGTAAAAATACAACCACTTAACTGTACTTTTTTGAAATGTCTTACCGTTTCTTGTAATACATTAATTTGTGCTGTGGCACTTAATACTAAATAATTACGAATATCGACACGTTGATTACGCATTAACGTATTTAATTGCTCGGTTAAACGTAAATCACGCTGGCTCATTCCTGCGGTGTCAATTAATACTAGACGTTTATTTCGTAAATGATATAAAACTTCAGCCAATTCATTAGCATCTTTAACTTGCTTTACGCTACACCCTATAATTCGGCCATATGTTGCTAGTTGCTCGTATGCACCAATTCTGTAGGTGTCCGTAGTAATTAACGCAACTTTATCAGCGCCATACTTTTGCGCACCAAGTGCAGCAAGTTTTGCGACAGTTGTTGTTTTACCCACCCCCGTTGGGCCGACTAATGCGTAAACTCCACCTTGACGTAGTATTTCGTTGTTCGTGGTTTGCATTTGATCTTCAACCATCGCTAATAAAGCTTTCCAACCTTGCTGGCGAGAAACATCATCAGGTACAAAACACGCCATTTGCTCAGCAACATCTTTGCCTATTCCCATGCCGATTAAACGATCAATCATGCATGCACGCGTTGGATCACGTCGCGCCATATCTTGTTGCATTAAACCTGAGACTTGGTGCTCTAATAGCTGACGAATTGCATTCATTTCTTCACGCATAGATGTCATCTCTACGCTTTCATTATTTTTAGCTTGCTGACGAGGTGCTATCGGACTTTCAAGGTCATCAAAATCACTTTCTAAATCATCAAAACCTAAGCTATCAGCTTGTGTTTGAGGGCGTATCGGCGCTGCATTTTCATGTGAAAACATATTTTTAGGACGTTGTTTAGCTACAGGTTCTTGATAATTTTCGGTAGTATCAATTCCCGATTGTGAAAACATTGAAGCTAGCTCAGGTGAACGAGGTCGAGGTGATTGGCGTTCCAATAATGCTTCTAAACTATCTGCAACTTTAGCCTGTGGTGAAGGCTGTGCACGCTGTGGTTCCGGTTTTATAAAATTGTGCGTATTTTGCGATTGCGCTAAATGATTAGAGCGCTCTGTTGCTGTATTTTGAGACTGAGCAACTGGTTTTGGGGCCGTTTTTTCATAATCAACAGCTGCCACAATTTCGACACCGTTAGCTAGTTTTTTATTTGACATGATAACCGCATCAACACCGAGTTCATCTTTAACTTCTTTAAGTACTGTGCGCATATCTTTAGCAAAAAAACGTTTAATTTTCATGGTTTAACCCCTGTTTAAATCTTATTGTTGGCCTACCGAGCTAACAATCTTAATCTGTCTTTCATCTGGTACCTCTTGATAAGACATCACTCTCAATCCAGGAATGGTGTACTTAACAAAACGAGATAACACAGTGCGTAACATTCCTGACGTTAGCAATATAGAAGGTTCACCAGCCATTTCTTGATTTTGATGCGCTTCATTTAATGAAATTTGAAGTCGCTCAGCAAGACCTGGTTCTATTCCGGCACCTTCGTCACCTGCATTCTGCAATGACTGATGCAACATCTGTTCCAACTCCGGCGCCAAGGTTATGACAGGGATCTCTGAAGACATACCCACCGCATCTTGAACGATAAGTCTACGTAATGAAATACGCACCGCAGCCGTTAATACATCAGGGTCTTGGCTACGTGGACCATACTCTACAAGGGTTTGTACAATTGAGCGCATATCGCGTATTGCGACCCCTTCATTTAATAAGTTTTGTAGTACTTTAACAATAACGGTTAATGGTAGTACGTCAGGCACAAGTCCTTCAACTAAACGAGGGTGGCTCTTGCCCAACATATCTAGTAGGTTTTGAACTTCTTCGTGACCTAATAATAATGCCGCACTGTTTGTTAGTAATTGACTTATATGTGTTGCCACTACTGTCGCTGAGTCAACCACGGTATAGCCTAAAGATTGTGCTTCATCTTTTTGATCTGGCTTGATCCAAACAGCATCGAGTCCAAATGCAGGGTCTTTAGTCTCAACGCCTTTAATAGGGCCAAATACTTGCCCTGGGTTAATCGCTAACTCATCGCCATGCTTAAGCTCACCTTCACCTGTTGAAACGCCCATAAGCGTTATTCTGTATGCATTAGGGTCAAGCTCCAGGTTATCGCGTATATGGACTGGTGGAACTAAAAAGCCCAATTCTTGAGAAAGCTTTTTACGCACACCTTTTATACGATTGAGCAGCTCACCACCTTGCGATTGATCAACGAGTGGAATAAGTCTATAGCCAACTTCTAAGCCAATTACGTCAACTTGCTGTACATCATCCCAACCAAGTTCTTTTTGCTCTTGTTTATTGGCAATGCCAGTACCAGCAGCACCATTCACGGCCTCTTCCTCTATAGCGGCAGCCGCTTTAATTTTACTTTGTTGTGTATAATAAGCTAAGTAGCCTAAAAGCGCGCCTAAGCTTAAAAAAGCAAAATGTGGCATGCCAGGTACTAAGCCCATTATTATTAATATACCTGAGGCGATAAATAATGACTTTTCATTACCGAGTTGTTTCTTAAATTGATCGCCCATATTGAGCGACTCATTTTGACGTGTTACAACAATTGCAGTACCAATTGAGAGTAATAAAGAAGGAAGTTGAGCTACTAATCCATCACCGATGGTAAGTAACGTATACACTTCCATTGCGTTACTAAAGCTTAAATTATGCTGGATCATACCAACAAATAAACCACCAACAATATTAATAATCAAAATGATGATACCCGCAATAGCATCACCTTTTACAAACTTACTCGCACCATCCATTGAACCGTAAAAATCGGCTTCTCGTGTGACTTCTTCGCGGCGATCTCGTGCTTGCTCTGCACTAATAAAGCCCGCATTTAAATCTGCGTCAATCGCCATTTGTTTACCTGGCATTGCATCAAGGGTAAAACGTGCCGATACCTCAGAAATACGCCCTGCACCTTTGGTAATTACGACAAAGTTAATAATAATTAGAATTAAGAATACAACCAAACCAACTGCGTAATTACCACCAATAACAACAGAGCCAAAGGCCTCTATTACTTTACCTGCAGCATCACCGCCATTGTGGCCTTCAAGTAGTACTACCCGCGTACTAGCGACATTGAGTGCTAGGCGCATAATTGTTGCGATTAGGAGTACGGCTGGAAACATACCAAACTCAACTGGTTTCATCGTATAAACTGTAACCAGTAATACAACCAAAGCGAGCGCTATGTTGAACGAAAAAAGAATATCAAGTAAAAATGGCGGTAAGGGTAAAATCACCATTCCCAAAGCAGCAAGAACAAGCAAAGGGGTACCTACCCCTTTGGCATATTCTTTTTTATCTCTGTTAAGTTGTTGTAATACTGCTTTAAAACTCATAAATCTACAATTTCAAAAAATTGACACTGCATAGAATTAGCAATAACTATTCCAAGTTACTAAGTTAACGGTTTAATATTTATAGGCGTCGGGGATAGGCAGTTTATTATTAAGTTTGGTTGGACGTTTTCCACGCCCTTTATTAAAGCGCTTAAGTTGAAACACATACGCTAAAACTTGAGCTACAGCGGTAAATAATTGATCGGGGATTTGATCGCCCACCTCAGCTGTATGATAAAGAGCTCGAGTGAGCATAGGGGACTCTACAACGGGTACTTCGTTGCCGATTGCGACCTTACGAATCTGCATCGCCATTTCATCAATGCCTTTGGCTAGCACAATAGGCGCTCCTGCACGCTCTGTATCGTATTTTAGCGCCACAGAATAATGTGTTGGGTTGGTAACAATAACATCAGCGTCAGGTACGTCTTGCATCATTCGCTTTTGCGACATTTGTCTTTGCGTTTGCCTTATGCGTGCTTTTATTTGAGGATCACCTTCTGAATTTTTATATTCGTCTTTAACTTCTTGCAACGTCATTTTTAGTTGTTTGTTATGATTGTAGCTTTGAAATGGCGCATCAATAGCTGCAATAATAATTAAAGTGCACGATAGACCCAAAAACATCCATGCCAAAATTTCCAGAGCATGAATAATATTACCTGGCGTATTCTCTACGCTTAAATGTAGTATTTCATCAAAAAATGTATTAATTAAAAACACCGCAAAGCTGGCTACTAAACCAAATTTTAAAAGTGATTTTACAAGTTCAACAGCCGCTTGCGACCCAAACATGCGTTTAAAACCTTTCATAGGCGACATTTTACTTGCTTTAGGTGCCGCCGCGCCCCAACTGAAATTAAAGCCACCTAACAAGGTGTTACCAATAAATGCAGCTAAGACAATTATAAATACAAACATGCCCATCGGGAAAATTAAAGCATCCGAAACCTCACCCCATACAGCAAACATTTTAGTTGTATCGTATGTTTCATTTCGATTCAAACTAAGCATACGTCCCATTATATTGTACAAACCTTTACCTATTTCTGGTCCGTACATTAATAACGAAATTGCAGAGAAAATTAAAACAAACATGGTTCCGAGTTCTTTAGATCGTGCTATTTGGCCTTTTTTTTTCGACTCATCAATTTTTTTCGATGTGGGTTCTTCTGTTTTTTCTTGTCCTGAATCTTCAGACATTAGGCTCTCCTATGGCGAACAGCCAACTAAAGTACACATTAACTCAATCATTTTGAGCCATTGATATTCGAACTGAAAAATAAAGTTACCTAACGTAGCCCAAATAATAATAAGCCCCGCCACAAGCGTTAGTGGAAAGCCAATAGAAAAGATATTCAATTGTGGTGCCGCACGCGTCATAATGCCAAACGACATATTAATAACCAGCATTGCAGTTAAGGGGGCAAGCGATAGTACCAAGGCCGTGCTAAACATCCAGCCACCCCACGTTACAATATCCCAATAGTGATCAACAGCCCACCAATTACCATCAACAGGTAACACTTCGAAACTATGGATAACCATTTGGATCATCATTAAATGACCATTAAATACAAAAAATAATAAAGTCGCTAAAATCAAATAAAATTGCCCAACAGCAGGTACACTCATACCATTGGAGGGATCAACAACTGAGGCGAAACCAAGGCCCGTTTGCATTGCTAATATTTGTCCCGCTAAAACAAATGTATTTAATAATAACGTAGATGCAAACCCAATCGCCACGCCAATCAGCAGTTGCTGGATCACAACTAAAATCATTTCAAAAGAAAATAAATTGGTGAATGTCGCAGGAGGAAGGTTAGGTAAAGCAACAAGAGTAACGACAACCGCTAACCCCACTTTTATTCGTGTGGGTACATTTTTAGCGCCTAAACCCGCCATCACCATTATCATTGAGCTTATTCGTACTAGCGGTAATAAAAAGTCACTCAACCATTGAATGATTACTGAAAATGGCAGCTCCATAGTTAGCCTGCAATTTCAGGGATGATCATGACTAATCGAGTAAAAAAGTCCATGAGTTCCTGCGTAAGCCAGTGACCTCCAACAATGAGTGCGCTGATAGTTATTAGCAAACGAGGTAAAAAGCTCAGCGTTTGTTCATTAATTGACGTTGCCGCCTGAAATACAGCAACCACCAAACCAATAATTAAACCAGGTACCACAATTGCAGAAACCAGTTTGATAACTAAAAATAGTGCATCACTCAGAATATCAACAAAAATTTCCGGTTCCATGCTGACTCCTAGTTTTGTATTTGCTTTTTATTAAGCGTATTCACGTACCTAAACCAAAGCTTTTAGCTAACGTACCCATTACTAAACTCCAGCCATCGACCAGCACAAATAGCATTATTTTAAACGGCAAAGAAACAATCATTGGCGATAACATCATCATACCCATGGCCATTAAAACGGAGGCGACCACTAAATCAACAATTAGGAAGGGAATAAAAAACATAAAACCGATAATAAAGGCGGTTTGCAGCTCACTGGTTACAAAAGCAGGTATTAATACAATTAATGGAGCTGCTTCTGGTGAATCTAATTGATCGTGACCCGCTATTTTTGCGAATGTTTCTAAGTCTTTGATACGAACTTGAGAAAGCATAAATGCTTTCATCGGCTCTTTAGCAAGTTCTAACGCTTCTAATGAGGTTACCTTCTCGCTTAGATATGGTTCTATGGCGCGTTCATTAATTTTTTCATAAATGGGCGACATGATAAAAATACTTAAAAAAAGCGACATACCTAATAGAACTTGATTTGATGGTGTTTGCTGCAAACCAATAGCTTGGCGCAAAATAGCGAGTACAACAATAATACGTGTAAATGATGTCATCATAATTATGGCGGCGGGTATAAAACTCAACGCCGTCATAATGGCTAAAACTTGCAATGTTACTGAGTAATCTTGCGTGCCATCTGCGTTTGTTGTAATTGTTAGCGCATCAAGGCCTTCTGCACTTGCACTGGGAACAAACACAATGGCAATAAAAATAAGTAGCCATTTTATCATAGTGTTATTTCTTTTTATTTTGATTTACTTGTGGGTTTAAAAGCTTGCCAAATCGCTTAGCGAGCTCTGGTAATTCTTTTTCTGTTAAAGGTGTTTCTAATTTATGCAAATAATTAATATTTTGTGGGGTAACCCCTAGCAAATGCTGAGTATTATCTATTTCAATAACCAGTAAACGCTCTCGCGAGCCCAGTGGTAAGCTCCGAATAACTTTAAATTCATCACTATTGACTAAATTAGGATTTAGTTTTTTTACAAAATAAGCCAGTACGAGTATAAGTACTAGCACTGCAGCTAATGAAAGCACCATAGAGAGTATGTCCCCAGATGGGGCTGCGGTATCTGCGGCAGGAAAAACTGAATTTGCTAATGCAATCAAACTACTCATCGTAACTTTTTAATCCGCTCAACTTGACTAACAACATCTGTCAATCTGATACCAAATTTATCGTTAACAACAACAACTTCACCATGCGCTATTAGTGTGCCATTAACAAGTACATCAAGAGGCTCACCAGCGACTCGATCTAGTTCTACAACGGATCCTTGGTTAAGCTGCAATAAATTACGTATATTAATTTTAGAGCGCCCTACTTCCATAGAAATAGTAACGGGGATATCTAAAATCGTATCAAGTTTACGCTTTTCATCACCACTTAGCTCATGTCGTTCATCGCTTAACTCATCGAGTTCAGCAACGTGTGCTTCATCTGCACTCTCTTCTGGAATTTCAGCCTCAGCTAATGCTGCTGCCCATTCATCCATAGTATCTTGGTCATCACTCATACTTTTCGCCTTTTAGTAAATTACCAGTCTAAGTCTACACCCTCAGAGAGGTGTAAATCATCTTCTAGTTCTGCTAATTCTGCATCCGAATCAATTTTCTTGCCGCCTTTGGTAAATACATGCAGCTCAGATTTAACTGAATCAGGACGTTTAATTTTTTCGCTAATTTGTAGGGCAACATTGTCGCGAGAGCGACCCATCTTCGCCCTAAATGTAGGTAACTCTTCAACAAATACGGTTATGTGCTCTGGCATTTCAACCGGAATTATGTCGCCCGCTTTAAGCTCCATTATTTGTGCTAAGGTTAAATCGACTTCCAGTAACTGAGTCGATAAGCCAACCTCTACATCCATAATTTCATCACGCAGCGCTTTGCTCCAGCGTAGATCGGTATCTTCAGTGTCTGATTGAACACCCGCATCCAATAGCTCTCTAATTGGCTCAAGCATTGAATAAGGAAGCGCAATATGAAAGTCGCCGCCACCGCCATCTAGCTCAATATGAAAAGAGCTAATAACAACAACCTCGGTTGGACTTACAATATTAGCCATTGCTGGATTTACTTCAGAATCCAGATACTCAAATGAGACATCCATAACCGGTGCCCATGCTTCTTTATAATCTTCAAAAATTATTTTAAGTAGCATTTGTACTATACGACGTTCTGTTGGCGTAAATTCACGCCCTTCTATTTTGGCGTGATAGCGTCCATCACCACCAAAAAAGTTATCAACCAAAATAAACACAAGACGTGCTTCCATGGTGATAAGCCCAGTTCCTTTTAGTGGTCTGAAACGCACCATATTTAAACTAGTAGGTACGAATAGCGTATGGACGTACTCACCAAATTTAATCATTTGAACGCCGTTGATAGACACTTCAGCAGTGCGGCGCATCATGTTAAATAAGCTAATTCGCATATGCCTTGCAAAACGTTCATTAACAATTTCGAGTGTCGGCATGCGACCACGTACGATCCGGTCTTGGGAAGAAAAGTCGTACTGAAGTGTCCCTCCTCCACCACCTTCACCGTCGTGTATATCTTCCTCTTCAACATCATCAACACCGTGTAATAGCGCATCAATTTCGTCTTGGGATAATAAATCGCTCACACTAACCCCTTATTGCATCACAAAGCCGGTAAATAACACCCGCTCTATTACTTTACTTCCTTCAACATCGATTAACGCTGCTTGCACTTTTTCCAGAGCTGCAAAACGAAGTGTTTCTTTACCTGCACTTGTGCTTAACTCATCAGCGGTGGTCGTTGAAAAAATACTAAGTAGCTTTCCTTCAATAAGTGGAATATGTTTTTTTGCAGTTTCTTCATTAACACTACCACGTACCAAAAGTTGTACTTTAACTTGTACTATTCTATCTCTACTTGAACCAGGTACATTAAATACAAATGGTCTTGGCATGGCGACATATAACGCAGTCCCGACCTCAGCTGATGAACTAGCCGTATCAGCAGGAGCATCAGTGGCCGCAGCTGTCTCTTTGTTTACAGCTTCTGCAGGAGCGTCAGAACCTGACATTAAAAAGTAACCTGCAATGCCACCGACAACAAGTAAAGCGGCTGCGATGATTATTATGAGTTTCTTTTTACTTTTACCTGTTTCTTCTATTTCTAAATTAGTGTCTTCAGCCATTGTATTTCCTTTATCCGCAAAGGTATTTACTTGTTTTAACTATTATAATAGCAGCACTTAGGCATAGTAATCTATTGATGATGACGTTTGTTGTCGAGAAGTTTCAACGCCATTGCCCACTTGTTCATCATTTTCGTCATTAACTGAATCTTTATTAGCCAATCTGCCTTGGCCATTCTCTTCGCTTTGATCTGCGCCACTGCCTGAGTCACCATAAGAAATCGTACTCTCTCCCATTTCAATACCTTGCTGCGCAAGCATTTCACGTAAACGCGGTAAAGATTGCTCTAGCGCCTCTTTTGCTTGCTGGTTTTGTACAACAAAATTTATTTGAGCTTGTTCTGCATCACTTCTAATACGTATTTGCATACTGCCCATTTCGGGAGGATCAAGGCGTATCTCAGCTTCTTTATTGTTGATATTTAGCATAGAGCTCACACGCTCTTGAAGCAATTTTGCAGCATCACTTTTAACTATATTAATTGCCTGCATCACACCAGGATCAATACTTACCTGCTTGGTTTGAGCGGTACTTTGCAATTGCTGTGATTGCAAAGCTTGCATATCCGTTATTGATTGCTCATAGCTCAACGTATCGTAACTACTCCGCGTGCTCGCTTGTCCAGAACTAAATGCATTGGTGATCTGAGTAAACAGCTGCGTAGCACGGTTGGTTAATTGCTCCACAGTATTAGCGTTGTTGCGAGAACCTTCTTTAGCATTGCCTTCTAATGGCTTAGCGAGTTCTTCGTTTTTAGCTGAGATAGCGGGTTTTGTTGATTCTTGAGCTTTATCATCAACTACAAATTTTTCGCTGTGTGTTTGAGAGTTACTGCCTGTATTTAACTTATCACTTACACCAGCAGCTATTGATGTTACTTTTACCGGTTGCGTCAGCGCTTCATCTATTGATGCCGTTAAGTCGTTAACCGTTTGTTTAAGCGAAGCTAATTCTTCGCCTTGAGGTTGCACACTTTTAATATAACTATTTAACTGAGAAACCAACGCCTGCTTTTCAGATTTTGTTAGTGCGTTAATTTCCAAATTAAAATTAGGCTTAGATTCAGGTTCAATAGACTCACTTTCAGTTACATACTGCTCTATCATTTGCTTTAATGTAGCTACATTACTATTTGGCTTATCTAACGATTGAATTTGCGCGTTTAATTTATCAAGCTGACTAGGCGTCAAACTTTCAACTGATTTATCTAGCCCGCTCGTTGGCTTATGTTGATTAACAATAAGCTCTAATTCTTTGTTACCTTTGACTAACGCTTTTATTGGCGAGTCGACCTCTGTTAAAGGCTTTTTCTCAACGGCTATTTTTATATTGCTAGCTTGTTCATATTGCAAGTTATCAGTATTTACTTTTTTTGATGAAATTATTACAGGTGTTGCATCTATAGGTGTTACATCATCAACCGGTTTCTTATTGTTCCCTTTTAAATCAACTTCTATTTTTTCGATAGCAGAACTATATTTTTTAACCGATGTATTAATTGTTTGGGCCGAATTAATTTGAGCTAGCAGTAAATCCCCAGGTAACAAAACGCCCTCATCTATTAATTCCTTATCTGTTAATTCCTTATCTGTTAACTCTTTATCTATTAACTCTTTATCTGTTAACTCTTTATTGGGTAAATCATTATTGAGTAAATCATTGCCCTCAACACCCTTATTCTTATCATCTTTTTCTATATCAACAGAGATTTTATTAACCGTACTGTCATCACTCCTTTGTTGTTCAGAAGAGATCACAACCGTGTTTTGCGAGTCTATTTGAGCGTTAACATCAGTGTTGTTAGGCTGTTTAGATGATTGTTCGGCATGGTGCAATAAGTTTAAAAACCCAGAGTCTGAAGTGCTCTCTTTATCAACAGGTGTCTTGTCTTGATAAGCTGAATAAGAGTCTTGCTCAGATGTTGCTAAAGTTGAAATATTATTCATTGCCATAAATCACCCATAATATGCGGCAATGCGACACCGCACATTACCAAAAATTAAACCCTACTTAATATCTAAGCAATTAACATGCCTAACTTATAATGCTTTACGCCTTTGAAAAAACTGATTAGAAGCGAACTCATCTAGCATTTTCTGCTCATTTTTAGCAATCAACACATCTGCTTTTAATTTCTGTTTCTCAATTAATTTTGCAACCGCTTTAGCTTTAATTTGTTGCTTTAACCATATCGCTTTGCGTTGGGTTACCACTTGTTTTGCTGTATTAACGGTACTTCCTTGTTGGCGTATCGCCTCTTCTATTTTTGCAATAAAAGCATGGTATTGGCTAAACCCTTCACTCGATAAACCCGCTTGACCTTTTAGGTGTAGCTGCTGCGTATATTCAAGCCTAAAGTCGTTTAAACCTCTTAATTTTTGTTGATTAGCCTGCAAGTTTTGATTTGCTTGCAAGTAACTCATTCTCAACGTTTCTTCTTTGTCGTTTTCAAGTTTAAGTAATAAGTGCAATTTATTTTTTGCCATTATGCTTGCCCTAATAATTGCGCAAGACCTTCGAGACCGTCATCGTAACTAATTACGTCTCGCATACCTTGTTGTAAAAAAGCATTTACTCTTGGCATCATGTTAATAGCCTGATCAAGCATTTGATCAGTTCCTTTTTGGTAGGCACCTAAAGTAATCATATCTTTATTTTGTTGGTACATAGAATACACTTGTTTAAGCACCCTCGCTTGCTGCATATGCCGCTCAGAAACCACTTGAGGCATTACCCGTGAGATTGATTTTTCAATGTCAATTGCTGGGTAATGGCCACTGTCAGCTAAATCTCGCGACAATACGATATGACCATCTAAAATAGCTCGAGCAGCATCAGCAATAGGGTCTTGCATATCATCGCCTTCGCTCAATACCGTAAAAAAGGCGGTAATTGAACCTTGCCCTTCCCCCCCATTACCGGCTCGTTCCACCAGCGCAGGTAGCTTAGCAAATACCGATGGCGGATAGCCCTTTGTTGCGGGCGGCTCGCCAACAGCAAGCGCTATTTCACGCTGAGCCATCGCATAGCGAGTAACTGAATCGAGTAATAACAGTACATTTAAACCTTGATCACGAAAGTATTCAGCGATAGTTACGGCACTTTCACAGCCTTTTAAACGCATTAGCGGGGATGAATCAGCAGGTGCTGCAACAACAACTGAGCGTTTGCGCCCTTCAACACCGAGTATTTCTTCAATAAACTCTTTTACTTCACGGCCACGTTCGCCTACAAGTCCAACCACAATGACATCTGCTTCACTGCCACGAGTCATCATACCAAGCAATACAGATTTACCCACACCAGAGCCTGCAAACAAACCCATTCGCTGGCCTTGACCTACGGTAATGACAGAATTTATTGCGCGCACGCCTACATCCATCGGCTGGCTTATTGGTCTTCTCGAAAGTGGATTTATTGTATTTTGTGCAAATTTTAAATGGTGTTCAGCATTAATACTACCTAGGCCATCAAGCGGACGACCTAAGCCATCAACCACACGCCCTAGTAAACTCATGCCCACCGGAAGACCTAAATTATTGACTTGAGGAATTACACGAGCCCCGGGTAATACGCCTGAGATATGATCATTTGGCATTAAATAGAGTGTTTGGTCATTAAAACCTACTATTTCAGCATCAACAAACCCATTTAAAGTTTCTATTTTACACTGGCTACCAACAGGTGCACGCAGGCCTTTAGCTTCAAGTGTAAGGCCTACAACTCGAGTTAAAATACCCGCGACAGCAGGTGTAGGGGCTTTAATGTGTTGTTGATATTTAGATAAGCGTTCGCTTAACGATGCATTTTGAGCTGACATAGCGCGCCAAAATAATAGTTATATACCACTACTATGCAAAAAACTATCCAACGTTTCTTTGACACGGGTTTTTAGTGTCATATCAAGTGATGATTGCGTTGTTTTAACTTCACAGCCACCGCGTTCGAGGCTTGGCTGCGAAATTAACTGCCAATTATTATCTGTGATTACTTGCTCGCCATAACTTTCTTTGATGAAATCAAGATCGTCAGGGTGCAAATGAATTTTTACTTTTTCTTGCTCTACATTAAGCGAATCAATACTTTGCTTTAGTGTATGTAAAATAATGCTAGGCGACATTTTTACCTCTTGGTAAATTAATGCTTCAGCTAGCATAACCGCTAACTGTACAAGCTGTTTCTCAGCTTGCTCATCGACTTTATTTAACGGGTTTGTTAAATTATCTAGCATTGTACGTAAATTAGTTAATTGCTCTTCAATTAGCGGCTTTACATCTTCGTGGCCTTGGGCTTTACCAAGCTCTAAGCCTTCTTTGTGGCCGGCTTCTTTACCCTCAGTAACACCTTTGTCAAAACCATCAATATAACCTTGCTCATGTCCTTGCTTAATTCCCTCTTCGTATGCATCTTGCCTAATTCGTTCAAGCTCAGCCATCGTAAGAGAAGGAAGTTCAGGTTCTTGTGGTTCTTCCTCTGGCATCTCTTGTGCCATTTCTTTTCTGTATAATTCTGAAAGTGGCGTACCGTAGGCTGTAGAGCGATTGCCAAAACTTTTTTCATCCGGCGCAACATCTGGTATCGGCCAATTTTTTAACAGTGCATCAGCTTCATCAGCATGCAGTGGCCGTCCTTTTAATTTACTCATGGTTTACAAGAACTCCTCACCGCCGCCGCCACCAAGCTGAATTTCGCCTGAGTCAGATAAACGCCTTGCTGTTGATAATATCTCTTTTTGCGCGGCTTCAACTTCACTAATTCGCACTGGTGCCATTGCTTCTAAATCATCAGCAAGCATTTCTGCCGCACGTTTAGACATATTACCCAATATTTTTTCTTTAAGTGCGTCGTCGGTACCTTTAATCGCTTTCATTAATACATCTTGCTGTACTTCGCGCAGTATGGCTTGAATACCCCGATCATCAACATCCATTAGATTTTCAAATACAAACATCAAGTCTTGAATTTGCTGCGACATTTCTTCATCATGCTCACGAATTGAATCCATTAACTGCCCTTCTACGTTAGTGTCTAGGTAGTTCATGATATCTGCTGCCGCTTTTAAGCCGCCCATTTTGGCCGCTTGTGCACCGGCTTGACCGGCAAATTGTTTTTCCATAATCTCATTAAGTTCTTGTAATGCAGCTGGCTGTACTTCTTCAAGGTTAGCAATACGCATTGTTAAATCTAAACGTACTTTTTCAGGAAATTGAGCGAGTATTTCGGCTGATTGCTCCGGTTCTAAGTAGGATAAAACAATCGTTTGGATTTGCGGATGTTCATTACGAATAATGTTCGCCACTTGCTTTGAGTCCATCCATTTTAATGAATCAAGACCTTTAGCGCCTGAGCCCATTACTATTTGATCAATAAGACTTGCCGCTTTATCTTCACCAAGTGCTGCAGTAAGCGCCTTCTTAATAAAGTCCTCAGATTGAAAACCTATAGTGCTAAAGCTTTGAATTTGTTCTATAAATAAGTTATGTACAGCACTTATTTTGGCTTGCGACAAATCATCTAAATTTGCCATTGCCATACCGACTTTTTGAACTTGCTTAGGCTCAAGGTGTTTGAGTATTTGTGCGGCATCCTCTTCGGTTAAACTTAAAAGTAATATAGCCGCTTTATCTACACCATCTAGCTTATCAACATCAAATGCTGCTGGTAGTTGTTTTTGTTCTTGATCAGTCATCTTCTGTTAACCACGCTTTCACTACTTGTGATGATAGTTCTGGTTCATTGGCAACAAGGGCACGAATCGCTTTAAGTAAGTCTTCGTCACCGTGCAGGTCTGGTAACTGTAGTGTACCATCGCTTGAGAAACCAATTGAAGCAGAATCAAAGTCTTTATTTAGCATATCTAGTGTACTGTCGCCAATATCAACACCTGAACTGAGTGCATCGTCATCATAATCCTCTAACGTATCGTCTGGGTAGATTAGGCGCTTAAGCATTGGTTTAACGACAGCCATGATTAGTACAATAATAACCAAGGCCCCCAGTCCTAAGCGAACCATTTTCAAGAACCAATCCTGCTCCCAAATTGGCAACTCAAGATTTAAGCCGCTTTCTTCACGAACAAAAGGAACAGTAACAACTTCCAGTGCATCACCACGTTGCATATCAAAGCCTACACCACCTTGTAATAAGCGTCGAATATTTGACAATGCTTCTACAGAGCGTGGTGTCATGGTGGTTTCACCGTTTTCGCCCACTTTTGCTATATAATCAACCGCAACCGATACACTTATACGGCGTATGACACCTGTTTGTTGACGCCTATGTGAAATAGTCGTGTCAAGTTCATAGTTACGTGTTGCTTCTTTATGGCTGCGACTTGGTGAGCTTGCTGTACCGGCACCACCTTCAGTCACGGATTCAGGAATATCGGAATTAACTGGTGGTTGATTGGTCAGTGCACCTGGAATACCGATAGCTAAACCACCAATATTATTTTCTTCAAACGTGGTTTCACTTCGCACCGCAGGTAAATCTGGATTGTAACGCTTTTGCGTTTCTTCGACCGCACTAAAGTCCATACTCAAATCAACTTGTGCCGTATAGTTTGCAAGCCCGACGATTGGAATTAAAATACTGTCTATTTTTTCAAGGTATTCTTGTTCACGCTTTCTCTCTAAATCGTATTCTTTACGCGAGCGTGCTGCCAATAAACTTTGCGAACCTGAATTTAATAAGCGACCATTTTGATCAGTAACTGTCACACGTGAGGGCTCTAAACCTTGTACTGCAGAAGCAATCATATCTACAACTGAATCGACTTCTTCTCTATCGAGTGAACGTCCACGCTTTAGTGTTAATACAACGGTAGCTGAGGGCTTTTTTTCTCTGCGAGCAAACACATTTTCTTTTGGAATAGCTAACAATACTTTAGCGCGGGTGATGTTATTAAGCTCTTCGATTGTGCGTGCTAGTTGCTGTTCACGACCATGCTTTAAACGCTCTCGTTCAAGACGTTGGCTTACACCAAAGCCCATATCTTGCATTATAATATCTGAGCCTGAAGTCGGACCTTGCTCTAGGCCTTCTCGAGTCATTAGCAATTTAATATTTTGGTATTCAGTTTCATCAACTGACACCACATTACCATCAAGTTGATAATCAATTTTTTGCGCATCTAAAAAATCAAGCGTTTGAATAAGCTCTTCAGTTTGCATTTTACCAAGCGGGCGCATATCTGGCTGACGAGCCCAAATAATGATAAATATCGCGATAGCCAAACAAATGGCCAGTGCAATAACAAGTGTTACTTGGCGTAATATATCAACACCATTTAAAGCACTTAAATAGCCCGACTTTTGTTCTTGTTGATCATCACTATCACTTTGGTCGATGCCGATATCGCCATCGGCGAGAGCAAGATCTGTAGATTGATTAGATTGCGCCACAATTATTCTCCACTACCTAGTTAAACAGGCATATTCATAATTTCTTTGTAAGCTTCAACAAGTTTATTACGAACTTGTACCGTCGCTTCAAATGCAACTGAAGACTTTTGAGAAGCAATCATTGCCTCAGCGAGTGATACACTTCGGTCGCCCATTTCAACTGCTTTTACTTTTTTACTTGTGTCTTGTTGAAGCTCATGCACTGTATTTAGCGCATTACTCAACATATCACCAAATTGTGCAGAAGATGTAGAGTTTACCTGAGTAGGTATTTTATTAAGTTGATCATTACGGCCAGCTTCTAGGGCCATTGATTGCATTTCTTGAAATACAGCGCTATTTTGAATTTTCATAATTTATCTCTGACAATGCAGTTTACTATTACAGTCAATAAAGCATAAAACATGCCAAATAAATTAAACTTAAAATACAAAGGGTTAAGAGATGATTTAGTGAGTCATAGTTTTGACAACCCTAAATTCAACTGCTTGAATTTAGGGCTTAAGAAAGATTATGCTGGAAGAGAAATACCTAGATCACGCATTTGCGCTAATTTATACCGTAAAGTACGAGGGCTAATACCCAGCGTCTCTGCCACATCTTTTCGTTTACCTTGGCAGCGTGCAAGTGTTTCTAAAATGATGCGATGCTCTTTATCTTTAAGCTCATCTTTATAACTTCCGGTCTCAGCTGCGAGTAAATCATGCTTTGGCTGATCAGCCGTTATATTTTTTTCATCATCGTTTTGCTTATCATAATAAGCTGAACTTAACGTGCTTTTTTCTTTATTTTCTGTTGAAATCTCTGATGCTTTTTCAGCTTCGAGGACAGATGTAGATGTAGCGTCCATAACAAAATTACTCGGTGCTAAATTTTCAATGAAAATAGCATGTTCGTTTATGGTGTCGCCTGTTCGTAATATAAGAGCACGCTGAATCACGTTATCAAGTTCGCGAACATTACCAGGCCAAGTATGGGCCAGTAGCTTTTCTTCAGCTACTTTATCCAAATAAGCCATCGGCTCTTTGCTTTTAGTTATATGACGTTCAATTAAATGCTTAGCTAATATAACAATATCACCTGGGCGCTGACACAATGGTCTCCACATTAATGGAAAAACATTGAGGCGATAATATAGATCTTCTCTAAATTGATTTTTAGCAACCGCTTCTTTTAAATCGCGGTTACTGGTTGCTAATACTCGCACATCAAGCTGAATTGTTTTACGACCACCTAAACGCTCAACTTCACGCTCTTGTAACACGCGCAGTAGTTTAGCTTGTAAAGCTAAATCCATTTCGGTAATTTCATCAAGTAAAATCGTACCGCCTTGAGCTTGTTCAAATTTTCCTGGACACGCCTGGATTGCACCTGTAAATGCGCCCTTTTCGTAGCCAAACAAAGTGGCTTCAAGCATATTTTCAGGAATAGCTGCACAGTTAATAGCAACAAATGGTTCATTACAGCGATTTGATTTATCGTGAATATAACGTGCTAAAACCTCTTTACCAGACCCGCTTGGTCCAAGCACCATGACACTGGCTTCAGAACGTGCAACTTTACTGGCAAGTTCTAATAGCTGAATACTGGTTGGATCGGCAACAATAGGACCGTCTGTCTCTTTTGGTTTTTCGGGTAAATAGCGACTCACCATGTTCAATAGCACTTCTGGTGCAAATGGTTTTGCCATGTAATCAATAGCCCCTAAGCGCATTGCTTCCACGGCATCATCAATTGTGGCATAAGCTGTCATCATTAAAACAGGTAAGTCTGGATGATTTAATTTTATACTGCGAAGTAAATCTAGGCCACTCATTGCGCCCATTTGTACATCACTCACCACCAATGAAAATGACTCTTTTTTTAGCAATAACATAGCTTGCTCAGCGCTATTCGCTGCTACGCAGTCAATACCTGACATTTCAAGTGTATCAATTAAGGCTTCTCGTAGCCCTGCATCATCTTCTACAACTAAAATAGTGTTACTCATAATGATTCCTCTAATTTAGATGCTGTACGAATTGGCAAAAGCAAACTAAAGCAAGCCCCACCGTGTGTATTATTATCAACTTCAACACGTCCTTGGTGTGCATGAGCGACAGAACTAACCACCGCTAAACCTAAACCAGTGCCTTGGCTTTTAGTTGTAAAAAATGGTTCAAATATTTTATCGGCTTTCCCTAAATCAATACCAGGGCCGTTATCGCTGACACTAATACGCACAAAGTCATGATCTTTTCTATCCGTTGATGCGCTCAAATGAACCTTGGCACCTGCCCCAATCACTTGAATACTGTTGTGTATTAAATTTTGTATAGCGCTGGCAATTGCTGTTTTATTACCCGTGATCTGTATGTCAGGCTCGGGTAAGCTAACGTCTAGCTCGCTTTCATTTAGCGTAACCATTACATCGGCTCCTACTTTTACTTCACTAAGTAGCTGCTGCATGGATACTTGCTCTACAACATGCTGGTCACCACTTTTAGCGAATAACAACATGTCGTTCACTTGGGTTTCTAAATCTTTTAATCGCGACATCAACTTAGTTTGGAAGGTATCACGAGAGGCTTCTGGTAAGCGCTTTGACCCTAAATTAGCAGCGTAAAGCATGGCCGCAGACAATGGCGTTCGCACTTGATGCGCCAATGATGCCACCATTTTACCTAGCGCACTCAATCGTTGCATATGAGCAACACGCTTTTGTAAACGGCGCGTTTCTGTTAAATCTGTCATTAAAATAAGTTGCCCCGGCTCTGGAGCTAATGCGGTGATGTCGAGCTTAATTAATCGACCATCTTTTAAAGAGACTTCATGACCATCATCTTGGTGTGGTCTAAAAGAGCGTTGGATAACATTAAACCACTTTTCACCTTCAAGCGGCTCACCTAACATATCCATAGCAATTTGATTCGCTTTAGCAATCAACCCTTTGCCATCGAGTACCACGACACCCGCAGGCATGGTATCAACCAAATGTGAAAGCCAACTCGCCTGCTTACGCAGATCACTTAATTCCCCAACATACTCCTCTTGAAGTAAACATGGGTTATACTGATTTGCAGAAATAAACAGTGGTTTTAGCACAGTAGCAAGGGCCATAATCAAATCTCTAATTGATGTCTATATAGAGCTAAATGCACAATTTGTACCAAAGTTTTATTTTATAATTTTCATCGTGTTACACAAAATAATGCGCGACATAAAAATGACGCCTACAAATAAAGAGTGACTAATGACAGAACAAAAGAAGTGCCGATGTTTATGGTTAGATACCACTAAACCTGACTATGTGGCCTATCATGATCAAGAGTGGGGCGTGCCGCTTTATAACGATCAAACACTATTTGAATTTATCACACTTGAATCAGCACAGGCGGGGTTGAGTTGGTATACCATTTTAAAAAAACGTGATGGATATAAAAAAGCATTTGCTAATTTTGATGTAGAAAAAGTAGCTTCATTCACACCCGATGACATAGAACGCTTAATGCTTAATAAAGACATTGTACGAAATCGTTTAAAAATCGCAGCGACTGTTAATAATGCAAAACGCTTTATTGAGATACAAAAAGAGTTTGCTAGTTTTAGCAATTACCAATGGCAATTTGTAAATAATAAGCCGCTGGTGAGTCAGTTAAATAATATTGATGATTACCCTGCAATTACAGAGGAATCTACTGCATTTGCTAAAGATTTAAAAAAGCGTGGATTTAAATTTTTAGGACCAACAACGGTATATGCTTATATGCAAGCTTGCGGCATGGTTAACGATCACAGTAATGATTGCTTTAGAAAAACTGAAATAATTTCAGAGTATTAGAACCTATTTAGTTGTCCTAAAGTATTTTTATACTATATTAAAATTTAACTCACTAACTTACAGCAACCTCAATAAAAACGCTTCAATGAATTTAATACGAAAGGAAGTGACCCTTTTAAAAGTCAAATCTAGCAATAAAGCTTTGGCTCGCAATATGCATAATGTCTATCATATTAGATAATTAATAGAACAAGGCTAGAATAATGGTACAGATAACTACGGAAGAAGTATTAGAAATAGATGATATACGTTACTGCTTGCTTAAAAGCTCTAATGTTAATACGGCGCATCACTATGAAATAAACCAAGGCTATACCAATTTAAATTATAGGGCTACCAACGCTTTTCGACGCGATATAATCGACACGCCATTAATAAATGCCCATAAACATGTCGTAAAAAATAATGTACCTGAGCTTCTGTGCGATACTTTAATTTCTGAATATAATAAAGATAAAGAAGCACTAAAAGACCCCGCTATATTAAAGTCATTTTTGCCTTACATATTAACGCAAGAAGTAGATGACCATCTAAGATCTTATTTTAAAAGTGAATATTGTGTATTGTGGTGGGCAATGCATAAACTTGAAGATGACATAGAAAAAGATACTTACTTTTCAAAGTGGCATTGTGATGGCGGTCCTAAAAATCACTTAAAACTTATAACCTACTTAAATGGTTATGATGAACACGGCAGTAGCACCGCAGTATTAGACAAAGAATCCACAGATAAACTCAAAGACATTGGCTATATATTTAATAATATAAACAAGAGAAATATAGACATTGCTCCTTTGTGCAAACATTACGACATCAATTTTTCGCCAAGTTTGATTAAACCAAATAAAGGGGACTCAATTATTTTCAATCCCCATCAACTTGCCCATAAAGCAATGCCTGCGAATAAAGGGAAAGCTCGCTATTCTTTAACATTATGTTTTTTACCTAGTGAACTGCACTGGAAGAAAGTAGCCGACGAACACTTTACCCCTGGGACAACTTCTATCGCATTTGATGGGTTCCCTGAATTAACTAAAACATTTATCAAACGCAATGACGATGAATGTATTGATATTGCATTAGATAATAAAGTTACTAACTTGCGACATTTGGCTTACCTTTTAAAAGCGATTATTAAAAATAGTACCGTCGAAAATATGTTTCTTGAACATATTCAAACGAATGACCCCGAGCTTAAATACCACAATACGCTATTTGACCTTATTAAGTTTATTAAGCAATCTATCATTGAGCAATTTAAAGCCGATTCGATTACAGAAGAAATATGGTCTGAGGCACTCACTAATATTTGTGAGTATGAACGAAATTACATTGATAGTTGCGCCCGTTACAACGCAAATAAAAAACCCGACCCTAGCGCCGTCTTTTGGCCGAATCCAGATCACCCAACCCGCCCTTTATCAAAATATAATGCGCTGCCTTATGTTAATAAAGTACCGATTATGGATATGGATACACCCATAGGTTCGGCAGGAAGTTGCTTTGCCTTTGAAATAGCCAAATTTTTTCAACAAGATGGTTATAACTACGTCATTACAGAGCGAAATGATAATCCACAGAGCGGCTTAGTGATCGATGGTTATCAACCTGGGGACAAGTATGCCAAGTTTTGTGCAAACTATGGAATACTGTTTAATACGCCGAGTTTTAAACAGTTAGCAGAAAAAGCATTTGGTATTAAAAAGTTTGATAAATTATTATTTCAATCAGAAACTGGCCATTACGTAGATCCATACCGTGAAAATGTATTTTTTAACACCAAAGAAGCCTACCTAGCTGATTACGATAAGCATATTCAAGCCGTTAAAGATTCATTTTTAAGCTGTAAAGTGTTTGTCGTTACATTGGGGTTAAATGAATGCTGGGAGCTTCCAGATGGTACTGTTATGTCTAGAAACCCTAGAAATAACACCTATCAGTTTGTAAAACACCGAACGCTAACGGTCGAAGAAAACGTAAATAATATTCAATCTTTTTTTGATATCATCAAAAAATACAATCCTGATTTTAAACTGATAATTAGTCTTTCGCCGATTCCTTTTTTAGCTACAGGCAGAGCGGATACTCATCATATAATTACAGCAAATACGCATTCAAAAGCCGTTTTAAGAGTTGCTGCTGAAGAGTTGGTCAATAATAATGAGGATATGTATTACCTTCCTAGTTATGAGTTGGTGACCGAGTGCACTGAAGATGCTTGGAACTCTGATACACGACATGTAAAACCTGAAACAGTTTCAAAAGTAGTTAATATGTTCAAAGAAATATTCGTTAAGTAACCTGAGCTCTGATTAAGAGATTTACTAACGCATTGAATTAAGGTGATATTTAAATTTATTTTCTCTAGCCAGAGATTTTCAGTGAAAACAAGGCGAATTTACGTGTCAATAGCTGGCCTATTGTAAGTAAATTCAACGCAGTTAGCGCTGAAATAGCTGCTCGAGATTCATTTATTATCCAGAGTTCAGGTTAAGTAATA
>NZ_PNDU01000138.1:0-3297 GCF_005886635.1 Pseudoalteromonas sp. S558
CACGCCGCGATTAAATAGCCCCTAGATTGAACAAATTTTAATCCTGAAAGGTCAACAGGCCCTGATTTATGTGATGAAAATAAATATTGCCAGCCCAGCTGTCTATTGTGGTTTGGATATTTTTTACGTAACAAATGCGGCATGTACACACCGCAATACAAAGGGTTTTTAAGATCTAATTGTAGATAACTATCAACTAATTGTATTTGGGAACGTAATTGCGGTGTGAGCTCTACGGCAAGGGTTACAACACGATTTTTGCCTCCTTTGCCATCCCAAATTCGAATGCAGTTATAGTCAAAGTCAATATCGTGTACCCGTAAACGCAGTACCTCCATTAATCGCATACCACTGCCATAAAGTAATCCACAGGGTAAATAATGCTTTGCAGAGCACACTTTAAAAAAATTATTTATTTCTTGCTGCGTTAAAACTACCGGTAGTTTAGTTGCTCGTTTGCTCTTAATAAAACTTAATGATAATGAAAGTGGCTTTTTAATCACTTCTTTAAATAAAAAGCTCAACGCATTTAAGGCTTGTGTTTGAGTGTTAGGAGCAACATTTTGTTGATTGACTAAGTAATTTAAAAAAAGTTCGACCTCATTATCTCCCATCGTTGTTGGGTGCCTCATAGAGTTAAATCGAATAAACGAAGCTATCCAGTATAAATACGCTTTAATAGTACTTTTAGCATAACGCTTTAGATACATTTGTTCGGCTATCATAGTTAAAAAAGGTGATTTCATGATATGAATCTCTAGTAAAAGTTAACTGTATATATAGACAGTGCTTGTTGTTTTGTCCAATATTACTGATCTCCACCATTTCGGTGTATTTGTGCATTGATTAAAAATAATTTCCAGTTAACTAATTGTTTACAGGTGTTTATTTGATGGTTAAGATAAATGCACTGTAATATATGGACATTTGTCGGTTTATAAAACGACAAACGTCGTAGACAAAATTGTTATATTTATTTGGCGTCAACATACCTCAAATTCAAGAATGTGAAGCTAATCACTCATGCGTCACATCATCAAGCTGTACTTTATCTTTTTTCTAGGTTTTACTACTTATAACAAACACTTGAGCAAAGGCTAGGTATGAATATATTTGAGAATTTCAGACTACTTAAATCAGATATGGAAGTTAAAGGATGGATAATAGAAGCATTTTCTTTTAACTACAAAAATGTAGATTATGTAGTCCTAGTTAAGCTATACCAAGATCATGAAGTTAAGGTAAATCCTTATGCTCTTTTGAAAGTTGAATTCTTAAAAGCACATGATATTGATGACAACTTAATTGTTGAGGCCAATGCCCGAGAACTTTTCGCTAATGCTCGAAAATTGAGAGAGTATTTTGGTATCGAGTGGACAGAAAATCTTGGGAGTATTTTACGACAGTTTAATGAACACTTTGCTCAATTTATTCCTGATAAAGTAGATTTATCAAAGAGTAATCTTTTAAAAAAGGCTATGAATAAATCACTTTCTGAAAGCGATAGTGAAGACCCAAATAAAATATATTGTTACGGTGTTCGTAGAAACTCGGATAATGGGACAAGATCAATATTCAATGATAATAAATCTAGGCTACTGAAACCTAAGCTATACGAAAAGTTCAAAGATGATAATACAGTTAGTTTTTGCTACTCACCAAAGAGTGAGCGAGAAAAAAGTGATGCTGAAATTATTAGGAATTTTACGAATAAATGAAATTTCTAATAGCCTCGTAGAAATATAAATATAACAAGGCACCTAAACGTAACAAAAACAGTGGGTTACGTTTCGCTTTGCTACACATTTTAACCCACTATTTTTGTCCGCTTAATGCGGCGTTATATTTTTTTAATGAATCAGTGAGTCCATACAAAAATGATTATGAATGAATTAGTTTCTTATAAACACGAAAAAAAGTACAAGATAAACTCTTTTACTCTCAATAGAATTCAGGCGGTAGTTTTATCGACTAGTGAAGAACTATTAAGCTCTTCAACGGTTAATAATGAAAGTGGCTCTTCAAAAAACTTAAGCTTTACAACTCGTAATATTGTTAATGGAGATGAATGTAAATTTGAGATTACATTTAAAATAAGCTCAACGGAAATACTCAATATTAATTTAGTTCTGCTTGATGGCCCTAGTTCTTTTAATGAAGTTCATTTGAAATATGAAGTGCTTAGTTTCATTGATGAGCTACTAGGTGGTGAGCATAATGGTGATTTAAAAGAATACACAGTTAGAACATATTCTAAGATTTTTAACTCTCACCCTATGAGAGGGGAGTTTCTTATAAACTCTGATTATAAATTTCTAATAAAACCACATTGCTGGACAAGTAAAGAAGAGCCCTTAACTGAACAGGTTGTGATGTTAGATACAGAGGTTAAAGCTGTTAACATTGAACATGCCAGAAGCTTAGCTTACAACCACACAGTGAATACAAACTCTTACCTATCAGTTTTACTTGATGTAGGGTTTGAAACAATTAGTTCTGAATTCAGAATGTTCACAATAAAACATGAAGAAGAGTTTTATATTAATCGCTACAGAACTGGTTTTGTAGATTATGAACTTGGACTTATTGTCAAAGATAATCATTACGGCTTAAAAGATTTAAAAGATATAGAGCACGTAAACTCTTTCGATTCAGGGAAACTTACAGTTAATTTTGCTATGGAAAACGATAATGGAGGAATGGACTTTTTGAGCTCTCTAACTCAAGAAACCATATCCAATAACGATTTCTTAGAGGGCGTATTTACTAACCATAAAATAAGTAAAAACAAGAATAAAAGTAAAACTAAACCAGAGTTTATCCCTGTGAGTGATGAACCGCATTATCCTATTAATGAAATTAGAGTCCCTTCTGATATTAGGAAGTACTTCAAAAGTATTTCAGTTTTAGAAAAGAGGAAAAAGGAAGCGTTTTTATCTTGCTGCAGAATGTACAACATTGCCTTAACATTGGGGAAAAAACAGCCGACATTGGAACAAGCTTATAAAATTTGTTCGGTCGAAGCTCTTTCGAATTTTGAAAAAATTAGTTTTTCTGAATTTATGGTTAAATATAGTAAAAGTGGTTTTGATAAGGCTTTATCGGATTATTTTTATAGTGTTAGATCTGGTCACTTCCATGCGGGACGGTTTTATTTTGATGAACATGACATGAATATGCAAAGAGAGATAGCATTTACTTCTCAGGAAAAAACAAGTGATTACATTAATTTCAATCGTTATATCAGAATAGTTATTGTAAATTGGCTAACAAAAAATATAATCGGGTAGCCGGAGG
>NZ_PNDU01000139.1:0-18751 GCF_005886635.1 Pseudoalteromonas sp. S558
ACAACTCACTATGCCAATTTGCAGGGCCTGTTTAGCTATAAGCACTTACTATTTAACCTGAACTCTGGATAATAAATCTATCTCGCGCCGCGATTAAATCGCCCCTAGATTGAAAAATTTCAATCTACAAAGATCAACACGCCCTAAGTATCAATAGATTTGAGCGAGCGTAAAAAGAGCCCTAAGCCACCAAACGCTAAAACTATAATAACAATCAAATCGAACGAGGTCATAGTACGCATACTAAATCGAACACTCGATATTACGCCAAATATTAATGCGCTTAACGAGCCAAAGGATAGTAACCACCCTAAAATATTTTTAGAATTATAAAAAATTAACCCGACCCCAAAAATAAACGGGATCATTACCATGCCGCCTGTAACGCCAAAGCCACCTAAAGCATTAACACTATAAATGCGAGAACTTAGTCCAAAATTAGAGGTCACCGAAATTGCGTTTAGCAGCATATAAAAGCCACCGCACATCATAATTAAACCAATAAAAAAATGCCCAATACCACCAGAGCTTCCACCCGCACCTTTCATTATTACTACCTTTATATTAATAGTTTATTTATACAACTGATTATCAAATAGAGCATATTTTGATGCAGCTTTGACACCTGCTGTATTGTTTATTTAACACTTTTTATACTAATTTGCTTTATTAAGTGATCTACTTTGAGGTAAGAAAGTCGTGTTTATAACAAGGCAAAAATTTAGGTCACTTACAGTAACTATATCGACCAAGACCATGATTAAGGTATATGAATTTTTTATGTTCAGGTGCAAAGTAAAATGTTTCATATGAAATACAATTTCCTTTGTAAAAATTAATACGCCAATCTTTTTCATATTGTGTAATCGAACCAAATTCAGCTTCTTTGAAATAGCCCTCATCTGAATGCAGATCTACCATTGAGGATCTTTGTTCAATAAGCAAGTGAGCTAATTGCTCATCAGCAGGTATTACTAACGGAACTTCACCATTTACATTGTCTTCAAATTTCATTGGTATATTAAACAATATGCCGGCTTTACTACTCTCAAATGAACACAGAGCTAATTCTTTTATGTTGCTTTCGTTACAAGCTATTTCAAATAACCACTTTTTAGCACCACTACTATCAAAGAAAATAAAATCACTATTGTCATAATCAACCCTTACATCATCAGAATTCCCCAATTCAGGAAACCAAAACGATAAATCATTTTTATGAATATAGCTTTTCCATGACGTGTTTTCATCCCAAGAGGTATTCATCGATTCTATTGTTTTTCTTTGTTGGACAATCAATTTGTCTAACTTATTTTTCCAGCCTTGGTTACAACACTCATCACCTAAAATGCCTAAACACCATGTAAAAAATTGCTCCCTTCCTCTATCTAATTCACTAGCTAAACGCTCTAGCTTACTTTTAATAGCCTTAGATCTAAATTCTTTTTGCTCTGCCTGCGTTAAAAAAGTAAATTCAATATAATGCTCTTTCACAACTGCGTGAGAAGGACATGATAAAAATATAAAAAGTATAATAATACGCATTAGTACCGATAAAGTTAACGTTTTATAAAGAAGTGAATAAAGACTTGGTAAACTTGTAATGAGAGTGGACGCCATACTTATTTCACGCTTTGTGCAGTACTTACGTCCAGCAGTAAAACAAAATATGAAGCTAAAATCAGTCCTCATAGACATGCTCAGTAGGCTTACCAAACATTCATAGTAACTTTTAAAGGTAATTGACTGCCATCTTCATTTTCTAAAAGTAGTTGCAGTATCTCTCCAGACTCCTTTCGCATTAATTCTTTTGCTTCACTGGCAGGACAACCCGGAATTTTACAGTTTTCGATAGAAATAATTTTCTGCCCGGCAACTATTCCTGCTTTTTCTGCTGGTGAATTAGGCTCTACTTTTTCAATAATGAATGACGTTATTTTTGGGCTAAAAAAACCATCAGCTCCAACGTTCCCCAAAACTCCAAGTTTAACCTCTTCTCCAGCCAAGGCATTTAAAGAAGTAATTGAAATTAAAATAGCTATAAATTTAAACATATGCATAAACACTCCATGTATCTGGTTTAACGAGGTTGTAAAAATAACTCCCACAGCCAAATTTAATTAAAAAGCAAGTGCCTAAAAGAGAGGTAAATTAAACCCTAATGGCTTTTAAGGCATTAAACAATATTTGCAATCCATAAATAAGCTGCTTATGGCATCTGTTGACCTTTTAGGATTAAGATTAGTTCAATCCAAGGACAATTTAAGCGCGAAATGTGTAACCAAGCGGGCTCGATAATTGCTTCTGCGCTACTAAAAAATTGAGTAAAGTTTCGCATCATCCTCACGCATCTTACTAACATCCATGCATACAGCAAAGAGTAAATCTGCTGAATAAGTAATATTCTTAAAAATAAAAAGCGATGTAAGTGACATCGCCTATTTAGGTAATTCAGTCAGCTGAAATATTAGCCGTATAATGAATAACGGTTAACCAATTGATTTATATACATCAATACTACTATTGGTTAAAAGCCCAGTAATTTGCGCACCAAAGGCTTTAAAATGAGGCTCGTTTTTATGCGCTTCAAAATGCTCATCAGATGCCCATTGCTCGCTAACAACGTAATCGGTATATTCATCATCACTTTTTACCGATAATTCATAACGTAAGCACCCTACTTCTTGGCGCGATGACTTTTGTAAGTTTTCAAGTGCTGTAAGCATTACATCTGCATCAATATTTTTGCACGACAGCGCTGCTATAACCGTTAACATGTGTATTCCTTTTTAAAGTTAAGGTGTAGATAATCTACACCTTAGAATATTTAGTTAAACTTTTCGTTTTTGGTAAGTTTACTGATCCCACTGCGGCGCAAATTCTGGTGTTGCTTGGCGGTCGCCGCAATCTAGAGCATCAATCCGGGCTATGTCTTCATCATCTAATTTAACGTGGTCGTTAAAGTTATCTTCTAAGTTTTTACGCTTAGTTGATGATGGAATTGTCGTCATACCGCTGGCGTTAACCCATGCTAGAACAACTTGTGCTGGGCTTGCATCGTGCTTGTTAGCAATGTCGATAATGGTTTGATCTTTAAGTACTTTACCTACTACAAATGGCATGTACGCTGTCACGTGTATATCGTGCTGAGCACAAAATGCACGCAATTTAGTATTAGTTAAATATGGGTGAACCTCAACCTGATTGGTAAATATTTCACGCGAGTCGAGTGTTTGCAGAGCCAAGTTTAAGTTTGCAATGGTGAAGTTTGATACACCAATGTGTTTAGTTAAACCAAGCTGCTTCGCTTTTAGTAATTCAGTAAGATATTCACTCATTGGCTCGTCGTTAGCAGGTGATGGCCAATGAATTAGCAGTAAGTCGACCGAATCAACTTGTAGCTTTTCAAGTGACTTTTTAACGCTTGGAATAAAGTCGCTTTTATTTAATTTGTTATTCCACACTTTGGTAGTTAGGAATATTTCACTGCGCGGAATATTGCTGTCTATTATGGCTTGACCTACTTGCTCTTCGTTGCCATAAATTTGTGCGGTATCAATATGGCGAAAACCAACTTCGAGCGCCATTTTTACTGAGTTGTATGCTGTGTCGCCCTCTAAGCGGAATGTCCCCATACCGAGCTCTGGCATTTCTACTACACGTTTTTTCATGGTTTATCCTTATAAAATAATCGGTTAAAAACAAGCTCTTTTAAAGCTTTACGAAATACACCTTTTACTTCTTTTGTGTCGTCACTTAAAGATTAATGACCTCATAACAGGTATGAGGTCATTAATTTTAGTTTCAATCTTAACAGCTAAGACTTTATGCTTGCTGAATTTCACGTTTATCAAGCATACCGCTGTAGCGTGTAACACCAAGTGCTAAAACAGAGATAACGGCGCCTATCCATGCTGTATCTTGCAGGGTCATGTTCTCTACTACGCTACCACCAATAATTGAGCCAAGTGCAATACCAATATTAAATGCGGCTATGTTCAAACCTGATGCAACATCTACCGCATTTGGCGTGTGCTTTTGCGCTTGCTTTACAACATAAAGTTGCAAGCCTGGCACATTGCCAAAAGCAAATGCGCCCCAGACTAAAATAGTAAGTACAGCGGCAATTTTTGATTCCATCGTAAAGGTAAATATCAGTAAAATAACACTCAAAGCGCTGAATATAATACTCAGTGCGCTAATTGGGCCGCGTTTGTCGGCCAACTTTCCACCCCAAATATTACCTACCGCTACCGATACACCGTAAACAAGCATTATTAAGGCAATAGCCGAAGGCGCAAAACCTGTTTGTTGCTCTAAAATAGGTGCTAAATAAGTAAACGCTGTAAACGTGCCGCCGTAGCCCAATATCGTCATTAAATATACGAGTAATAAACGCGGTTTTACAATTACTTGTAGTTGCTCTTTAAACGTGGCTGGTATTGATTGTTTTAAGTTTTTTGGTACTAAAATAGAGCTGCCGATTAATGCAATTAAACCTAATACCGACACAACTAAAAACGTTGCACGCCAACCAAAGTGTTGTCCAATCCATGTACCTAGTGGCACACCAGTTACTAGTGCTACAGTAAGCCCGGTAAACATAATGGCTATTGCACTGGCTTCTTTGTCTTTGCTTACTAGACTTGTGGCAATCATCGATCCGATTGAAAAAAACACACCATGGGCAAGCCCCGTTAAAATGCGCGCAAGTATTAATGTTTCGTAACTTGGCGCTTGCCAAGCAAGTAAGTTACCCAATACAAACAAGCCCATTAAGCTTATTAATACTACTTTACGATTCCAACGACCCGTTAAAGCTGTTAGCACCGGCGCACCAATGGCAACGCCAACCGCATATAAACTTACAAGCAAACCTGCTGAAGGTAGGCTTACGCCTAAGTCGTTTGCAATGGTGGGTACTAATCCCACTATTACAAACTCAGTTGTTCCTATTGCAAATGCGCTTAAGGTAAGCGCCCACAAAGCCAATGGCATAGTTATATCCTCATTAATATTTGAAGAATGTAGTTTGGCTAAAATATCGTTTGCAAAAAATAGCATTAGTGACAAAATACTTTTGTTAATAATGCAAAGGTGGTGTTGGTATATTTATGGCTGTTCATTCAAAAACTGAAGATTTAGAAGCGTTTATAACGGTAGTAGATTGCGGAAGCTTTTCGGGGGCGGCTAATTTGCTCGATCAACAAGTGGCTAAAGTGTCGCGAGCTGTATCACGCCTTGAAAATACACTGCAATGCACTTTACTAAACAGAACAACACGCCGATTAGAACTTACCGAAGAGGGCCAAACTTTTATAAAATATGCGCGCGAAGGATTAAATACGCTTTATACCGGAGAAGAAGCCATAAAACTTTTAAAACAAGCGCCCAGTGGCAAGCTGCGTGTAGATGCGGCAAGCCCTTTTGTATTGCACCAACTGATGCCTTTAATTGGCGAATTTGCTAAGCAATACCCACACATAACGCTTGATATAACCTCGCACGACAGCATTATTGATTTACTTGAACATAAAACCGATTTAGCCATACGCATTGGTGATTTAAAAGACTCAAACTTACATGCTCGTAGACTTGGCAGCAGCCAGTTGCGTATTGTAGCCAGCCCAGGATATATAAATAATAACAAAGCAATTGCGCAAATTGATGACTTACAAAATCATAAGCTAATTGGTTTTAGTGACTCCCCTAAATTAAACACCTGGCCGTTAGTAAAACCCGCTTTATTTACGTTTTCGCTTAGCGCAAGCAGCGGTGAAACAGTGCGCCAGCTGTGCATTGCAAACCAAGGCGTTGCGCTACTTTCTCACTTTATGATTGGCAATGATCTAAAAACAGGTAAGTTAGTTGAAGTGTTACCCGCTGCAATTAGCTCACCTAATAACCGAGAAACTATACAAGCCGTGTATTATATAAATAGTGCGGTATCGTCTCGCATTACAGCGTTTTTAGATTTTATAAAGCCACGATTAAATTTATAAATATGTTAACGTCAGTTTATGCTTTGTTATTAAAAAACAAACCTGAGTGTTTATTATCTGAAGATGATGAAAAAAGTGAATCCATTAAAGTTGAAACATTTTTACGCACAGTTAACTGTATTGACGATAACTCACTCTCAAGTTGCTTTTTCAGTTTGCTTAGCTCTTCTGCAGCTTCCCCTGTAGGTGCATCAGAGTTATTGGTCATTTCTTTAATTTTACCCTGCAAGCCTTTAATTGATTCGATTGCTTTATTCATTTGCACTGCGGCATCGTCGCTCGAATCTTCTGTTTTACTGTTGCTAACCGCCTTTGTCTCTTCAGTAACTGTTGGCGAGTTTGTTGTTTTTTCAGCATTTTGATTTAATAAAGTATCGGCTTTAGCCTCAGCATTTTTATCAGTATCATCCGTTTTTACAGTGTTTTTATTTAAATTACTAAGATTTGAATAGCTGTTGTCATTGTATAACTGTGAAGAAAGAGTTCCAAAGTTCATTTTTGCCTCATGTGTCTAAAAATTGACGACTTTATTTTTATAATTAGAAGCAATTATCATTCCAAACCTATCAGTAATCTGAACTCTAGATAATAACCTTTTTCAAACAGCTATTTTCTTATCGCTATAGTAGTTCACTAATTTAATGTAATTGGTGTTAATCTTTAAAACATCAGGAGTGCGTGAAGGGGTTACCATTTGAATCTAATATTATAAATTCAAATGGTTTTGCCAACATTTGTACATATATAACTTTAAACGCGGTGGTTTGCTCGCTGAAGCAGCTAAATAGGGCCCACCTTATTGATTTTAAAATTAATTTTGGTGTTCGTACTGCCCTCTATACACCTCAAATACCTTTAATACGGTGTGTTGCTCTTTTGATAGATTATCAAACCAATCGTCAAACAACTCATCGTTATCTTGCTCACTGAGCGCCATATAATGCGCTAATAATTCGATAATATCGTTATGGTTGCAACTTAGCGGGTTAACTTGTTGTGCTAAGGCACTATGGTCGCGCTCTCTTAGGGTATCCATTACCCCTTGATCTATTTGTTCTTGTTTTATTGCGTCGCTCATACATTACCTCTGTGATCTACTGTAAATGCAGTTGTTAGTGTTTTAAATAACTTAAATATAGTTATAACAGCCTAAACGCTAATAGCCAGCATTTTTGATCTAAGTGCTTATTTTTTGATTTGTTTGCGTAAATAGCCGCCAAACTGATGCTTTTCACAGCATTTAAAACTATTTGCAAAGAACAAAAAAGTGCGTTAAATTAAATGATATAATATCACATATCATTTATTGAGACGCTTTATGAAACCAAATATCCATCCTGATTACCAAGTGGTTGCCTTTCACGACACCGCTGCCGACTCTTACTTTATTATTGGCTCTACAATTAAATCCAGCCGCACAGTTGAGGTGGACGGAAAAACTTATCCGTACGTACCAATTGATGTTTCAAGTGATTCACATCCATTTTATACAGGTAAGCAAAAAACAGTCACCACTGATGGACGTGTTGCACAGTTTAATCGTCGATTTAAGAGTCTTTCATCTGGAAAAAGCGAGGCATAACATGAAGGTACTGAGTTCACTTAAAAGTGCTAAACAGCGCGCTGGTTGTCAAATAGTTAAACGCAAAGGCCGCGTGTTCGTTATTTGTAAAAGTAATCCTCGCTTTAAAGCAGTGCAAGGGATGAAGAAAAAATAGCAGAATTGTTGTAGTGATACCGCTGGGGCGTGTTGAGTTATAATTTTCCTCAGCGGTATTTTTAACATTTTATACGTAGGTGGTTATTTAACAACTACCGAAAACTCAGGAACAGCCTGAATTACTTTTTTAACTGTACATGTATTAACAGCCGCAATAAGTGCTTTTTTATACTTTTCAGGGAAGCCCTCTGGTAAGTTAATTTCAATAGCAAATAACTTTTTACCATTGTCATCAACGTTTTCGTTATTTTGAGTCAACGTCATTCCTTGTGTTGAAATATCACGTTGCTCACAAAATTTACGTGCATAAAAGCCAGCGCATAACACCATGCTCACTAAAAAATAATCAAACGGTTCTGGGTGCTCAGCATTACCACCCGCGTTTACACTTTGATCGCTTATAACTTCTAAATCGCCAAATTTTGCGCTTTGCTTTTGGCCTTCTAACATTGAAACTGAAATTTCCATTGTGTTTCCTTATTTTCCAAACAATAATTCAAAAAAACCTGGCGGCTCGTGTAGTTCGTGGTATTTTTTACGTAAGTTATCTATATTTTTTAGTGGGGCTTTTGCGCTATCGAGCCCGTGTTCATTAGCTGCTTTTTTAGCTCGTTCAGCCTGTGCTATTACTTTATCTAGGCCTTGCAATGACTGCTCTGGTTCTTTATAAAATTTAGCGGTTTTACTTACTTTTACCAGCTTAATAAACTTATCGATTGCGATATTAAATTCTGCAAGCTCCGTTGCTTGAACAGCTTGCTTATAGGCAAGGCCAGTGTTTTTCATGTTTATTTCAAGATCAACAGGCTGATCAGCAAATACGAATGAGCTAAATAACAATGTGAAAAATATATAAAAAGACTTCATGAACAACCTTATAAGTTAAAAACGTATAGATTGTATCAAGGATATAAATGAAAGTAACTCGTGCAGTGAAATGGCTTAAAAACTAACTGTAAAGCCCCTTTACAGTTAGTTTTATATTTTAAATACTAAATAGATTACTGTAGATTGCTCAACCATACACTTTGATAGGGCTCGAGTTCAATATTCATCTGCCCTTGCTCTATTGTTTTTACTGATACTAAATCAAACCATTGCTGTGTATCTATTAAGTTTAAATCAGCGAGTATCAAGGTTTGTGATTTATCGCTTATATTATAAATACAAAATACACTTTGCCTACGATCGATACTCTGTCGCCAAAAACCAAATAATCCCCCCGCTAAATGCAGTGTAAACTGAGTGGCATTAGGATGAAACGCGCTTTGCTTTTTGCGTACAGCCAATAGCGCTTTAATACCGTTAAATACTTTATGATGATGGCTATATTTTTCATCAATCGCTGCTAACAATTTTGACTCTTGCCAACGGTGACGATTAATAGCTCTGTTGTGTTGAGAGTTTTCAAAACGTTCATAGTCGTTTGTGGTGCCAAGTAAGCTATGAATATAAAGCCCGGGTATCCCCTCAAGCGCAAACATAATTGCATGAGCGCACATAAATCGCTCAAGTCCAAATCTATCGGGGCCATTATGCGTCCCTTGCAGCGCATCAAACAATGCAATATTTAGTTCGTACGGTGTATGTGTGCCGTCGTTACTGGTTCGCATAGATACGCGCCCGCCATATTGCATTGTAGTACTCACTAAGGACGCTACTTCGCTAGGTTGTAATAACCCTTCTATTGGGCGAAGTCCAATTCCATCGTGCGATGCTATAAAGTTAAAATATGCCGTCCCGTTTTGTGCGGGCGGCATACTCATCATCCAATGTTTAAGCGCAGTACTGTCACCACTTAATAATGTATGCAGTAATAGTGGTGGCAATGCAAAGTTATAAATTGCGTGGGCTTCGTTAGCGTTTCCAAAGTACGACAGGTTTTCTTGATTTGGAATATTAGTTTCGGTAATTATCACAACGCTTGGCTCTACGTGCTCAATAAGCGTGCGCAATAGCCTAACAATTTCATGGGTTTGCGGTAAATTTATACAGTCTGTATTTAACTGTTTCCATAAAAATGCAACAGCATCGAGCCTAAATAAACGCACACCATAGTCTAAATAATGACGAATAATACCCACAAACTCCTTTAAAACATCAGGGTTTGCAAAGTCAAAATCGACCTGATCGTGACTAAACGTACACCACACGTGTTTCCCCCCGCTTGGCGTATTTACTGTATGTAACAGTGATGATGTACGAGGGCGAACTACTTGGCTTAAATCGTCATTTAAACTGGCTGTTTTAAAGTAATCTTTACCTGGGTGTAAATCATTTAAAAAGTTTTCAAACCATACGCTTCTGCTTGAGCAATGGTTAATGACTAAATCAGCCATGAGCTTTACATCTTTGGCTATGTTTTGAATATCCCCCCAATCCCCTAGTGATTCATTTACTTGCACGTAATTCATTACCGCAAAGCCTTCGTCTGAGCTGTACGGGTAAAATGGCAATATATGCAATGCATTAAGTTGCCTATCGCATTGCTCTTTTATAAATCGGTGCAGTGTTTTAAGCGGGGCCTCTATTGGGCTCGATACAGCAAACTCGCTATCATCGTGTTGTATTATGGAATCGCCATACGCAATTAAAACGATGTCTTGCTCATCCCATCGGTTTTTATGGGGTGTAGGGTCGCGCAGTGGACTACTGCCTAAAATAACGGTAATTAGTTGCTGAGCAAGCTCAGTAATTGACAAAGTTAGCTCTACATCGTCATAAATTATTCGAAGATGCTGCTCTACCCGCTGTAAAAATAGTTCGCTAACTGAAATCACATGCGCCCCTAATATTTATTGTTTAGACTTACAGGCTAGTTAACCTGTGCTTAGGTTAACTATATTCTTTGTTATCTAACTCTACGGCTTCCTTTAAACGCTCAAGTACGTCTGGCATTGCCGATACAACGCGGTTCCAACTTGGCACAAATGGGGCTTCCATTGGGTTATCCAAAAATTGCTGACCAGCATTCATAATATTTTGCGCAAACATTTCAACTGCTTTTTCTTCTTGGTGCACATCAAGCGTTAAACCATTCATAATGGCGTCGTTATGGTAGGTTTCTATAAAGTCTAAACCAATACGGTAATACGTTGCTTTAAGTGAGCGAATAGTTTCACTGGTAAAGGTAACGCCTTGCGTTGCTAGCTTTCTAAATAAGGCTTTAGTGATATCAATCGACATTTTAGATAACCCAGCACTTTGATCATCAAGTGATAGCGCTTGGTGTTTATGGTCGTAATTATCGGCAATGTCTACTTGGCATAAACGATTATGTGAATAATTACGGTACATTTCACTTAGTACGCCAATTTCTAATCCCCAATCACTCGGTATACGAATATCGTTTAGTACATCGCGTCTAAACGAAAACTCACCCGCAAGCGGATACCTAAACGAGTCCATGTATTCTAAATAATCACGATTGCCTAATATGGTTTTAAATGAGCGCAACAGCGGTGTTACTAATAAACGAGATACACGACCATTAATTTTCCCATTTGCAGTACGCGGGTAAAAGCCTTTACAAAATTCATAGTTAAAGCGTGGGTGCGCAACTGGGTAAATTAACTTAGCAAGTAAGCTTCTGTCGTAAGTTAAAATATCGCAATCATGCAATGCAATCGATTCAACCTCAGCTGTTGCTAATTTATAACCCATGCAATACCAAACATTTCGGCCTTTTCCAAGCTCTCGTGGCGCTACGCCAAGCGCTTGCAATTCTTTATCGAGTGCTTGCAAACGAGGACCATCGTTCCAAAGTACTTTATGGTTTTGATTTAACTCTTTAAAAAAGCCAAGTGCGTGGCGATATTGCGCCTCATCAGCTCTATCAAGGCCAATTGTAATTTGCGATAAGTAAGGTACTTCGCGTAGTTCGCTAACTATGTTTTTAAGTGCCGGCCCTTCTAACTCGCTAAATAACGACGGTAATATAAGCCCCATAGGACGCTGCTTGCTAAACCCAACTAACTCTTTTTCTAGCTCTTCAATTGGTCGGTCTGCAATATTATGTAATGTAGTAATTACGCCATTTTGGTAAAAGTCAGCCATGCGATGTTTGCTCCTTAGTAATACGTAAAATACTGCTAATACACGGCAACGATATTATTTCTTCAATCCAACCCAACGGTGCTGGCAATTGAGAGTATCGTGCTTTGTTGTGCGATAATTTAACCGGTTTTTTACTCGCCGGATTGGCAATAATAATGGCAATATTTGCTTGCTCTAACATTTGCTTATCGTTATCGCTATCACCCAGTGCTATGACTGTGAGAGGCTTTCTAAAATGTTGGGTAAACTGTTTAACTAACCACTGCTGCGCAGCGCTTTTATCAGTATTTTTGGCAATATGAATAAAACGCCCGCCTATTTTTATCTCATAGCCAAGTGCCTCAACATCGTTTACAAAAGCTGTGAGCAATTCGTCGTTGCCGTACCAATAAAGAGGATCGGAGTACTCTCGTGTTTGTGCTTGCTTTGCTTGTGTGTCACTTAATCCGGTTAGCTCAGATATTTGTTCACAGGTTAGGTTACTAAATAATTTATAATGCGCTTTGTATTTAGAATCGAGCGACGCTAAGTCACTTAATAAGCGCGATAGCGGCTTAGCTAACGCAAAGCACCAATAAGCACCTACTTTTTTACAGCCAAGCGGTTTAAGTTTAAAATAATGATCGGGTATATAAACTGCAGCGCCATTTTCAACAATAAAAGGCTGCTGAAGGTTTAAGTCATTTTGAATTTCAGTCACTTCGTAAAATGTTTTACTCGTATTAAACACCACTGGAATATATGCGCTTTGTAATTGCTGTAATAATTCGCTCACATTACTAGTGTTGTAATTGGTATGATCAAGCAAGGTGCCGTCCAAATCGGTAAAAATAATAGGTTGCAGGGTGTCGTCACTAATTAAATGCATACCACTAATATCACGGTTGCTATCAAGTTCAATTAAAGCATTTGCTTTAGCACTCAGTGTGTTTAAGTTCTCACGCGTAATACGTTCAAAATGAGAAATAAACCACACCAATCGCTCGTTGGTCATGGTGCCTTTGCCCTCACCTTTTTTGGCTATTAGTTTTTGCTCTTGCTCTTGTCGCCATGTAAAAACATCACTAAAACTCGGTGCTTTTAGCATAACGGTATAATCAATTAGGTTAAAAACAGCTTTATATTCATTGGCTAAACAGCTATTTACACAGCGGCGCCAAACGCCTTCTTTATCAAATTGTTGCTCTAACTCGTTAAGCGGTTCACTCAATGAAAATAATGGCTGCGGTTCACTACCCACGCACCATCCTTCTAAAATAACAATATCGACAGGTTTTGAATTAGTTAGCCACTCATTTTGAGGGGCGCAATCATCTAGGTGTTTATTAAAGCGTGGTAGCGGCACATTTATATCACCCGCTAACAACCGTGAAATAGTGCTATTCATTAGTTCAGTATCGTGAGTACCAGGCACGCCACGAGTCACGAATAATGGATGAACATCTTCGCCGAGTTGTTTACGCGCTTGCTTAGCTAAATAAAAATCATCAATAGATAAAGCGACACAGTTAAGGGACGTATTTTTAGAAAACCACGTAACTAAAAAATCAGCGAGTGTTGTTTTTCCTGAGCCTTGGCAGCCATTTATAGCAACAAAAATAGGAGTATTTGTTTTTTTAGATTCGAGAATGTCATGCGCAAGTGGAACAAAATAATGTTCACTCAAATATTGATATTTTAAAGGCAGTTGGTGCTTTGCTAAAAACGGGGTTATATCCACAATATTGACCTCTGACATAGTAACTTATTTGCATACAATGCGTTCTGGGAGTTAAATGCAGATACTAGACCAATATTATTTTTTCATATATTTTAATGAGTTAAAAAAATAGCGCATTTAAAATGCGCTATTATGGTGCAAACTATTTAGCGTATGTGCAGAATTAAGCCTGTTCAGGCTCCGCTTTTGGCAACACCAAGTTAAGTACAATGCCTAAAATAGCGCATAAACTTACGCCTTCTAAACTAAATTGGCTACCACCAACATGCATACCACCAATACCGCACACTAAAATAAGCGCAACGATGCTTAAATTACGGGGTGCGGTTAAATCATCTCCCGACTTAACCAGTGTATTTAGGCCAACAACCGCAATAGATCCAAAAAGTAAAATCATAATACCGCCCATCACAGGGACTGGTATTGTTTGCAGCCCAGCCCCCATTTTAGCGATAAACGCTAACGCAATGGCAATAATTGCAGTCCACATCATTACTTTTGGATTGAAGTTTTTAGTAAGCATAACGGCCCCTGTTACCTCTGAGTACGTGGTATTAGGAGGTCCACCAAATAGTGACGCGGCTGATGTAGCTAACCCATCACCAAACAAGGTGCGGTGCAAACCAGGTTTTTTCAAAAAGTCTTTTTTAGTGACTTGGCTAATCGCCATCATATCGCCAATGTGCTCAATTGCAGGTGCAATAGCCACAGGCACCATAAATAAAATAGCCTGCCATTTAAACTCTGGTAACGTAAAGTTAGGCACAGCAAACCATTGTGCATTACTTACTGCGTCAAATTGCACAACACCTAAAACAAGCGATAAGCCATAACCCGCAACAACCCCTGCCAGTATAGGAATAAGTTTAAATACGCCCTTTCCCCATACTGCAAAAACAAGCGTTATTAATAACGAAAACATCGAAATAAAAATAGCGTTGTTGTAAGCAATTAATTGCACACTACCATCGCCACTTTTACCCATTGCCATATTTACAGCAACAGGTGCAAGCGCTAAACCAATAACCATAATGACAGGGCCTACCACTACGGGCGGTAAAATTTTATGAAGCGTAGCCACACCTTTAAATTTCACTAATAAGCTCAACAGCATATACGCAAAACCTGCCGCCATTAAACCGCCCATAGTCGCGGGCACACCCCACATTTGCACTGCAGCAATAATAGGTGCAATAAAAGCAAACGATGAGGCTAAAAATATAGGCACTTGCCCTTTAGTTACAAGCTGAAACAGCAAAGTACCAAACCCTGCTGTAAACAATGCCACACTCGGATCGAGCCCTGTTAATAGCGGCACAAGCACCAATGCACCAAACGCTACAAACAGCATTTGCGCACCTGTTAAAATAGTCTTTATCGAAAATGTGGCATTATTTTGCACTGAACACTCCTAAACTGTACCAAATATTTTATCACCAGCATCACCTAAGCCAGGTACTATATACCCCTTTTCGTTTAAATGGCTGTCTACTGATGCAGTAAATATCTCTACGTCTGGGTGAGCTTCAAGTGTTTTTGCAACGCCCTCTGGTGCCGCTACAAGTATAATTACTTTAATTTCTTTACAGCCTGCTTTTTTAAGCATGTCGATAGTGGCAATCATTGAGCCACCGGTTGCAAGCATCGGGTCAATTACCAAGCTTAAGCGCTGTTCAATATTACCTACTAACTTTTCAAAATAGGGGATTGGCTCTAGTGTTTCTTCATTGCGCTGCAGGCCTACAACACTAACCTTAGCGGCTGGTAATAATTGCATTACACCGTCCATCATACCAAGACCGGCACGTAAAATAGGCACTACGGTAATTTTTTTACCTTTAATATGTTGTACGTTTAATTTGTTACCGTCCCAACTGGTGATTTCGTTGTCTTCAAGCGGGAGGTTTTTAGTGGCTTCGTAGGTTAATAATGTGCCTACTTCAGAGCACAGTTCACGAAAGCTTTTAGTGCTAATGCCATGTGCGCGCATTAAACCAAGTTTATGTTGAACAAGAGGATGAGTAATAACGTGAATAGCCATGATAAAAACCTACTAAGACAATAATTAGCGGTATTTTATATTAAAAAAGGTCATTTGACCTGTAATTTTAAAGAGATTTTCATACATCGTACCTAAATACACATTATTGCTTGATATTTATGCAAGTAGCTAACACGGACTGTTTATTAAATGTTAGCGGCTAACCAGTTGTTTGCCTGCTTGAGCATATAGCTATTTATTTTTTGATGCTCAGGACTCCAGCCAGCTAAAAAACGATAAAAGTCAGCCCAAGCTGCAGGCCACAAAGCGAGCCAGTCGTTAGCTATTTTATCAGCAGGTGCTTTAGGCTGATAAATCGTAATAGCTGTTTTTAAGCTATCAAAATAATATGCAAGATACTCATCAGCGCTCTCGTGTAATTGTGTATCACTTAAGCAACTAGTCATAAAATACATTACATCAACTATTCCAGTGCCCACACCTATATACTGAAAGTCATACCCGAGTATTTTGCTGCGTTCACTAGTCGCTAATTTAGCAGCAAAGTTAGCGAGTTTCGCATCGCCATGGATCAGGGTTTTATACTCACAACGTTGTAACTGCTCATCGATTTTATGCGCAGCGTTTTTAATATCGGACTTTTTGTTGGCGCTAGTTTTTAGTTTATTAAACTCATCTGGTCGCGTACTTAAATGCCAATAGTTACCTTGCTGCCATAAACCATCTGCGGGTTTATTTAAGTTAAACGCATGAAAGTGCGCTAGCCACTCTAATATGGCTTTTATATGTTCGCTTCTTGCTTGAACAAAGCCATGCTTGGTGAAATTTTTAAATACCAGCGCATACTCATCATCTTTATTAATTGCGCTTATACATTCAATACTTTGCGCATGCGCTGGTAAATGCTGGCTATACAGCTTATAAAAAGTGTATTCAACATTATAAGAATGCTGCTTTCTTTTAAGTGCAAATTCGCTTTGCTTAATCTTAGGATGGTTTATATAACGGGGTATTTTAATAGCTTTAACTACACATGGCTCATCATCTAGCTGGCACTGCACAATACTGCCACACCCACTCCAAAGTGATGTTAGCGTATCGCCAATTTCAATCTGCTCAAAATAAGGGTGTAATAAAGGAAGGTAAAATGCCATGGTTAAAATAACTATCCGATTTTTTATTGAGTTTAACGCAGGCCCTTACCTTAAATATAGCCCTAGGAATATAATGACTCCCCTTAATTATATAAATGAATAAACATCTCAACAAAAATATTAACTAGGAACAACAGGTATAAAAATATAGACACTAATATCAGTATGAACTACAATAAAAAACATTAATGATAAGGATATCTTGGTGTATGAAAGAATTAATTCAAAAAACTTCTTCTATGAATAAAGCTTTAATTTTTGGACGTTTGAGCAAAGTAGGTTCCGGTGTACATTTTCTCTATAAAGTTTTTTTTCAAGATCAGAAAGAAGCAAACGAGCTATATAAAGCAATACTACCCTCCCTCAAAAGGACAATAACTGTTCAAGGTTATACTTCAGAAGAAAGTCAAGCTCTTATTGAAATTCTGATTAAAGCAGCTCCTTTCGGTGCTAAAAGAAGAAACTTTAAAAGAAAGTATTTTAGTAACTCTATTGATTGGAAAAAACTGCCTGAAAACCCAGAAAAAATTCCTTATGGATACTGGTATTAAATCATGAAAGATAGACTTTTGTGGAAGCTGATTTTTGTTTTATCTCTTTTATTAACAATATACAGCATTAATAACAATCTCAAAATGCCTGTAATTGAAGGGAATGAAAAATCTAACCTCATAATGTGTGGGTTGTTTCTTTTCGATTTTTTTATCCTTCTAGGTAGTTTTGGTTATGCATTTAAAATAAAAATTTTGAATTCTATAATATGGAAAATAACGGCTATTGCTTATCCATTATTAATCATCTTAGAAACTATATCTGATTTTTATGCGGGCGGTTACTTAGTTTATGAAATGATAACTTATTCATTATTTGTACTTTTCCTCACAGCTATATTAGTTGCGCCCGTTATTATGTACATTGATGATTTCAAAGCAACTGTTCCTAAAAGTTAATATCCGTATCTATAATAATTAGCAAAAAATCATTTTGGGATCCGCTAAGATAAAATGGTAATAAATCTTTATTAACTTTATTACTACTTGTGGTCACCTAACATAATTTTATCAAATGCGATTTAAACCCAACTACCTTGGGTTTAAATTCACAATAAATACTTTGGTTCAGGCCTTAGAAAGACGCCTTATTAAGCAGTCTACTAATTAAATCCCCTTGTTCATTTTGTCCTATCAATAAAGAATACTTCGAACCCGCTGTAAACTGATAGCTAAATTGAAATTCTAAGTTACGACTTTTCATATTTATGGAAATTAGATCTTGCCCTGATGGGCAGGCAAGTGCTTTATAAGCACTGTCCTTATCAACGGTTACTTCAATAGAGCTTCCATCAGAGCACTTACCTTGATAATTAATACCTTCGAGACTAGTTAAGTTAAAAATATCTACTTCAATAGATTTTCCATCTGTTAGTTTATGACTAAGCTCAACAAAATCAGTTTTTATTTCATACTTTTGCTCAGTGTTTAAAGCAGAATACGCTACAAGAACAAGTCGTGATGTTTCTTCGACAGCAGACTCATAACTCTTACTTTGCGTTTCTGTAACTGCATTTTTTGTATTTGAATCTAAGCTAATAATATCTAGTTTATTACTTCCAGGTATAGAAATGCTATAACTCAAACTTTCATTGACCTTAGGTACAAAGGGAGTATTTATTGCAGAATAAGGATCGACACTAAAAACAGTTCGATTAATTTGTGTTGATTGATTATTTTGTGTTTTTGCAAAAGTAACTCCAAAATCTAATTCTTTTTCTGTCATGTTTAATAAACCAACAGCAAGATTACTTGTTTGTATTTGAGTTTCTTTTTTTGTCGCTATTGTTGTCTTGACTGGTTCTGATTTGTTGGAGCTACCGCCGCACGCGGTCAAGCTAATACACAGGATAATTGGTAAAGTAATTGCACTTTTAAACATTTAAGGCTCTTTGAAATTTGATATGAACCGCGTATTCTACAATAAAAGATAATATAACTTGCAACTAAATTGTAATAAAAATGCAATTAAAATGTATTTTTTGTTTGAATGTGTTGACTTTATTCAAGCATTGCAGTAACAGGGTTAAAAACGACTAAACTAGAC
>NZ_PNDU01000014.1:0-9058 GCF_005886635.1 Pseudoalteromonas sp. S558
CATAAATGCTAAACATGCGCAGCTCTTTGGGGCCTTTATCGGCCCCGTAGTTTTGAGTTATACCAATTGCATTAAATTAGTGATCTATTATAGCGATAAGAAAATAGCGCAATAACAAGGCTAAAATTATGATACATAGTTGTTCTATGTATCATAATTTTTAACGTAGTGAGTGAGTTATTTAATACGCTAGAATGATCATGTTTTTAATAAAATTGGTATAATAAACCATAGGCAATAAAAAACCGCTCATTAAGCGGTTTTTTTGTGCCTAAAACTAAAAACTTTAGAGAATTAAATACTACCTAATTTTTCTGCCTGAGCTTTGCATTGGTTATAGCTTTCAACACATTTTCCTGAGCATACTTGCAGTTTTAAACCTTCGCCACTTGATTGCTGCTCGCAGGTGCTTTCGCACTGGTAGTTTTGTTGAGCACATTGATTAAGTTCTGGATTTTCTATCTTATTTTGGCAACCGGCTAAAAATACAAAAGTTAGGGCGACTACGCTTGTTTTTATTAAAGTGTGCATGTTAATCCTTAAAAAGTGAGTCGCAATAATATTAAATTTCGACCTGTATGTTGTCGATCAATCTAACATTACCAAAATAGGCTGCGGCTAAAATAATAAATTTGGTATCTTCGAGTTTAGCAGTTTTTAATGTATCTCGTTGAGCTATCTCAAAATAATCTGGTTTTAAGCCAGCCTGTTCTAAGCTTTGTTTTGCTGCGGCTTCAAGTTGTGCAAAGTCTTTTTTGCCGTTTTTTAACTGCTCAGCGCAATGTTTTAATGTGTTAAATAAAACCGTTGCAGTTTGTTTTTGCTCATCTGATAAGTAACCATTACGTGAGCTCATAGCAAGGCCACTGACTTCACGCATTGTAGGTACACCAATAATTTCTACCGGAATAGACAAGTCATGCGCCATGGTTTTAATTACTTGCAGCTGCTGAAAATCTTTTTCGCCAAAGCAGGCGTAATCAGGTTGAACTAAATTAAATAATTTAGTAACAACCGTTGCAACACCTCTAAAGTGGCCTGGGCGTGAGCCGCCGCAATAACCTAATGAAATACCAGGCACATCTACAAAGCTTTGCGCACCCAATCCATTTGGGTAAATTGTGTCTACACTTGGGGTAAATACAATATCAGTACCTAGCTCTGCAAGGCCATGTTTATCTTCGTTGAGCGTACGAGGGTAATTATCTAAATCTTCATTCGCGCCAAACTGCATCGGATTTACAAAAATACTAACAACCACTTTATCGGCCAGTGTTTTTGCTTTCTCTACTAGAGAATAATGCCCACGGTGCAAGTTACCCATAGTTGGCACAAGTGCTACGCTAAGACCAGCTTCGCGCCATGCCTTAATTTGACTACGTAACGATTTTATTTCAGTGATTGACTGCATTATTTAAACTCATGTTCAGCGCTAGGAAATGCGCCACTTTTAACGTCTGTACAATATTTTTGAACAGCTTGAGGCATATTGCCTGTTTCCAATAAAAAGTTTTTAGAAAATTTAGGAATATAGCCCGCTGAAATACCAACGAGATCATGCATTACCAATATTTGGCCGTCAGTTAAGCTGCCTGCACCAATGCCAATAGTTGGGATGCTTAGTGCGTCTGTAATACGCTTTGCGAGGGCGCTTGGAATGCATTCAAGTACTAATAATTGTGCGCCTGCGGCTTCGAGTGCTTTTGCATCATCAATTATTTTTTGTGCTTGAGTTTCTTCACGACCTTGTATTTTAAAGCCACCAAATACATGAACAGACTGCGGTGTAAGGCCTAAATGGCCACACACAGGAATGCCTTGTTGCGTGAGAGTTTTAATACTCTCGTAAAGCCATTCTCCGCCTTCGAGCTTTATCATATTCGCGCCAGCACGCATTAGCTCAGCGGCATTTTTACACGTATCACTAACGCTTGAGTAGGTCATAAATGGCAAGTCTGCAATCACAAATAATTCACGACTACCCGCACGTACACAGCGGGTGTGGTATGCAATATCTTGGTTAGTTACACCCAGGGTGTCGTCGCCACCTTGCAGCACCATGCCTAGAGAGTCGCCTACTAAAATAACTTCAACGCCGTTATCATGAAATAGCTTTGCAAAACTGGCGTCGTATGCCGTTAACGCAGTAATTTTGTTATTTTCTGCTTTCATTTTATTTAAAGTAGAAACGGTGATTTTAGACATAATATTCCTCGCAGGCATCAGCCTAAGTTAATTACAGAGGTAATTGCTGTAAGTCGTTGAGCGGTAAGTTATCTGCAATAGCTTGTAATGCAACACCGCTAGGTAAAATAAGTTCAGGTGCCAGCTCTAATAGTGGATACACTACAAACTCACGAACGTTTAAACCGTAATGTGGAACGGTTAAACGTTCGGTATTTATTACTCGATCGCCAAATAATAAGGTGTCTATATCAAGTGTGCGAGGGCCCCAACGCTCGGCTTTTCTAACACGGCCGTGCTCAAGTTCTATGCGTTGTGTTAAATCAAGGAGCTGTTCTGGTTCAAGACTTGTTTTAATACACGCAACGGCATTTATGTAGTCGGGTTGATCTTGCGGGCCCATAGGTTTACTCGCATAGTAATGCGATACGCTCACAAACTCACAAAAAGACAATTGCTTGATTGCGGTTATCGCATTATCAAGTTGCTCTTTTGGTGAGTTTAAATTAGCACCTAAACCTAAATAAACGCAGTGCATATTATTGCTCTGTTGGCTTTTTAGGTGCGCGGCGGCGAGGTCGTTTACGTGGTTTTGGACCCCCTTGATGACCTAGATTTTTAACCATGTCTTTTTGGCCATTTATATCTTGGCTTAGGTATTGTGTCCACCACTGTGCAAGCTCAGTATGCTGTGTTTCGCCTGCACTTACGCGTAATAATAAAAAGTCGTAAGCGGCTTTAAAGCGAGGTTGTTGCGTTAATCTGTAAGCACGTTGACCAGCTCGCTTATCTAAACGATGCTGAATGTGCCAAATATCGCGTGCACCAAGCGTAAAGCGCTTTGGTACTGCAATATGTTGCGCACTTTCGCTTAGTACTTTGTTCATTGCCTGTGCAAAAGCATCGTACTCAAGTACCTGCTCTCGTTCTTGAATCTGTTTAGTGTGTTTTAATAACGGGAACCAAAGTAATGCAGCAAAAATAAATGCAGGCGTTACTTTTTTATCTGCAATGATACGTTTGTCGGTATTTTGGAACATTTGCTGAACTAGCATATGTTCAAGACCATTAGGGTTCTGGTCTAAAATTTGATCAAGTTCCGGAAATAACGCTTTGAACAAGCCATATTTACGTAGCATTAAAAAGTTTGCTTCAGCTTTGCCGTTTAAAAACAGTTTTAGTACTTCTTCAAACAAACGCGCTGGCGGAATATTATCAAGTAAACTTGCTAATTCAGCGATAGGCTTTTCACTTTTTGGCGCGATACTCATGTCAAGTTTGGTCGCAAAGCGAACCGCACGTAACATGCGTACAGGGTCTTCACGGTAACGTGTTTCAGGATCGCCAATCAGTTCAATTTGTTTCGCTTTAATTGCAGCTAAACCGTTAGCGTAATCGTGAATACTAAAATCGTTAATAGAGTAATAAAGGGCATTGATAGAAAAATCACGACGCTCGGCGTCTTCTTCAATACTGCCAAATACGTTATCACGTAGTAATTGACCTTGATCACTTGACTGGCTTATTTGGTTTTTATCTTCTGGCGCTTCGTGGTGTCCACGCATTGTCGCCACTTCAATAATTTCACGGCCAAATACAATATGTGCTAAACGAAAACGACGGCCTATTAAGCGACAATTTCTAAATAGTTTTTTTACTTGATCTGGGGTGGCATTGGTAACAACATCAAAATCTTTTGGTTGCTGACCTAACAATATATCGCGAATACAACCACCAACTAAGTAGGCATCGTAACCACCGTCTTTTAAACGATAAAGTACTTTGATTGCATTTGGGCTAAATTGTTTGCGAGAAATACCATGCTCACCACGAGTGATCACTAAAGGTTCGCTGCTTACAGAGGCGTTTTCGGCACTGGTGTTTGGGCCGATTATTTGTCTGCAAAATTGAAAAAGCTTGGAAATAATAATCTGTCTCCTAGAAGGTGTTGATTGGCTCGCCATCGCAATCAAAATTACAGCAAGTAGTTGGTGTTATAACGCATCACTTGCTGTTTAACGTAAATAGCATATATTTAGGCGGCTATCATATACCAGCAGGGTTTAAAAATTAAGTTGATGTGTTGAAATTAAGCTGTTTTTAGCAATTTTTATTTACTTAATAGAGTAAATTGGATGACTTGGCTAGTTGGATGTTGAGAAATTTGTATTTCAGGCACGCGTGGAACTTGTTTTAAGCTAAATGTATCGACTCCCCAAGCCATGAGTTGCTCAATAGATAAATCCATTAAATTGGCATGAGTGGGCAGCCCTAAAAACTCAAATGCACTTATTAAGGCTGGTTTTGGGTTGCTTTTACTGATAGCTGGGGCATAGTTTTGTTTAGATAGTTTAAATCCAGGCTCTGCCACAGCTAACGGTAAATGGGCAAATTCAGGTATCGCTGCATTTAGCTGCTTAAACAAACTAATTTGCCGTGCTGTTGGCTCAATTAAATCGGCGCCTCTAACAACACGATTAATGCCTTGCTCAATATCATCAACAACCACAACAAGTTGATATGCAAATAAGCCATCGCTACGTTTAATTAAATAATCCTCATGGGCGAGGGCGGTATTAACGGTTATATCGCCTTGAATTAAATCATTAAATTGAGTCATTGCATGACACTGGGTTAAACGTAATGCACTCGAATCAATAGTGTTATTGAGCGATTTACAATGACCTTGGTAAATTCCCCCAAGTGCTTTTATTTGTTTGCGGGTACAGTTGCAGCCGTAAACAAGTTGCTGCTTTAGGAGAGAGTCAACAATTTCTTGATAGAGAGTAAGGCGCTGCGTTTGATACACAACGGGTTCATCCCAGTACAGGGCATAGGCTTGTAAGGTATTAAGGATGTCGGTATCCGCGTTTTTTATAACGCGGGTGGTGTCTATATCTTCGATACGGACCAACCACTTACCTTTGTTTGCTTTAGCATCAAGGTAACTACCCACAGCCGCTACAAGTGAGCCAAAATGTAATGGCCCAGAAGGAGACGGTGCAAAACGACCGCGATATTTACGCATAGGCGCAGTAACGGCTGTAGGAGACATAACTAATTAATAGAGGTTAATTAGCTGCGTCCAGATTGCTTTTCTTTGATTTCAGCAAGCGTTTTACAGTCTACGCATAAATCGGCAGTTGGGCGCGCTTCTAAGCGGCGAATGCCAATTTCAATACCACAAGACTCACAAAAGCCAAAATCATCTTCTTTAATCAAATTAATTGTTTTTTCAATTTTTTTGATTAATTTACGTTCGCGGTCACGCGTTCTAAGTTCTAAAGAGAACTCTTCTTCTTGCGCTGCGCGGTCAACTGGGTCAGGAAAGTTGGCTGCTTCATCTTGCATGTGCGACTTAGTGCGATCAACTTCATTGCGAAGATCGTTACGCCAAGTTTCTAAAATCGTTCTAAAATGAGCACGTTGTGCATCATTCATGTACTCTTCACCTGGTTTTTCTTGGTATGGTTCTAAACCGGCTTGAGCCAATAAACCATGTTTCTTTTGGTCTGGCATAATTCTCTCCTAAATCCTTAATTTAATGCCTCAGCATTAGCCGGCGGTATAAATAACAGAATCTTATACCCTAGGCAAATTTATTTTTAATTAATCGAATTAGCTTCAACCATGTTTACTGATCAAAAAGTGTATTAATCGTTTATTTACACTTTTATTCATTCATGTATTCGCTTTTTAAAACTTGCCTAGTTATGTGGGCAAAAACTTTAAAAACAAGTTAATTATTATAATTACTATGTTTAATCTTATCGATTATTCTACAAATGCGATTTTTTTATGAAGTAAAACATCATGAGCTGAAATTGCTGCTTTGTATGCTAGTACTTCAACACCAGCCGTTATTGCTTGGCTTAATAGCTTGGCATACTTTTCATCAATATGTGCGGCCGCACTTACTGTATTTATTCCTTCATGCAAAACGGCAAACAGTAATACGGCGCGATGACCTTGTTCGACCACCTCTATGAGCTCACGTAGGTGTTTTTGTCCGCGCAGTGTTTGTGCATCGGGAAAATAACCTTGCCCGCTGTTTGGATTGTTTTGGCTCAGCAAGGTGACAGACTTCACTTCTACATAGCAGTTAGGTTTATTGTTGCTTGTAAGCAAAAAGTCGATACGGCTGTTTTCATTGCCATATTTTACTTCACTTTGTAATTGTTCGTAGTCGGTGAGCTCACTTATCACGTTATTGTTTATTGCTTCTTCGACTACTTTATTAGCCATTGCTGTGTTTACACAAATAAGTTGCGTTAAATTATTTTGCGTAAGCTCTAATGAATGTGGGTATTTTCGTTTAGCGTTGTCGCTTGTTGAATAAAAAGCCGTAAAACCTGGATCTGCACATCCGGTCATTTTACCTGTATTAGCGCAATGGGCGGTAAATTCTGAGCCGTCACTTAGTTGTAAATCAGCTAAAAAACGTTTGTAGCGCTTTAACAAGGTGGCAGGTTGCAGAGTTGGCGTGTACTTCATGATAACTTCCAAAGCGTAAATACTGCACAGCAGTGTGGTTTATGTTATTTATCTCAAGCTGTTGGGAACTTAAGCGCTCTATAGTAAACTCGGTGGCACATTTAAGTGCAAAGGTATTCTAACATGAGTGAAAAATTTGTTGTTCAACTAAGCGAGCAGTCTGCACCAAGCCATTGGGGCGATAATGCATCGTTATCTTTTAACGAGCGCGGTGCAACGGTGCATTTGTCTGAACAAGAAACATTAAAAAATGTTCAAAAAGCAGGTCGTACTATTGCAAGCCAAGGCCTTAAAAACGTTGAATTAGCAGGCGATACTTGGTGTACAGAGAGCCAATGGGCTTTTTATCAAGGTTTTGTAACACCAAAATCATTAAACGGTGTTGAGTTTGTTGATAACACACAATCAGATATTAAAGAACTTGCTCATTTAAAAACGTCAGCAATTTGGGCGCGTGAAATGGTTAACGGCACTGCCGATGACATTTATCCAGAAAGCCTTGCAGAAAAAGCGGCTGAGTTTATTCAATCATTAGCGCCTGAACATGTAAGTTACCAAATTATTAAAGGCGATGCCTTACTAGAACAACAATGGATTGGTATTCATGCTGTTGGCCGTGGTAGTGTACGCCCACCAGTATTGCTTGAGCTTGATTACAACCCAACAGGCGACGAAAATGCACCAGTAAGTGCAGCACTTGTTGGTAAAGGTATTACGTTTGACTCAGGTGGTTACTCAATTAAATCAAGCGAAGGTATGCTTGGTATGAAATGCGACATGGGCGGCGCAGCAACAGTAACTGCAGGTTTAGCATTAGCTATTAACCGTGGTATAGAAAAGCGTATTAAACTGTTTTTATGTTGTGCTGAGAACTTAATTTCGGGTCATGCATACAAATTAGGTGACATTCTTACTTATAAAAATGGCACGACTGTTGAAATTGTAAACACTGATGCAGAAGGGCGTTTAGTACTTGCGGATGGCCTAATGGCTGCTGGTGAGACTGGCGCTCCACTTATTATTGATGCAGCAACACTGACGGGTGCAGCGCTGGTTGCTGTTGGTCAAGAGTACAATGCATTATTTTCACTTGATAAAGAGCTTGCACGCGAAGTTGAAGGTTTTGCATCTCAAGAAATGGAAGCGGCTTGGCCATTACCTCTTGAAAAATGGCATCAGCAAAACTGCCCATCTCCTTATGCTGACACGGCGAATAGCCGTGCACAAAAAGGTGGCGGTTACGGCGGCGCTTCAAATGCGGCAGGCTTTTTGTCACGCTTTGTGCCAAACGACGGCAAAGGCTGGGTACATATAGATTTAGCCGCTGCATTTAACATGGGCAGCACAAGTCAATGGGCAGCAGGGGCAACAACTCAAGGTATGCGTACGGTTGCGCGAACTTTACTAGAAAAAGCATAGTATTTATTAAATTATGCATTTTATACCTTAAATAGGCACTAACAGGTGCCTGTTTTTTTTGTGTGTGGAGCAAGCAATTTCATTTCATTTGCGGTAAAATCCGTCGCCAACACCTGTTTGAGTTTAATTTTTGCTTAACTCTAAGCTGCGCTCAAGCGTTATATCCACCACTGGGGTTTCTAATTATGTCAGATAAGTGCTACATCACAGCTCAACAGCTGCTTGAAGATTCGTTCCGCGTAGCGGCACAAGTATACCAAGATGGCTTTCGTCCTGATTTTATTATTGGTATTTGGCGAGGTGGTGCACCAATCGGTATTGCTGTTCAAGAATATTACGATTACAAAGGTATTGAGACTGACCATATTGCGGTACGTACATCGTCTTATTACGGTATTGGTAAGCAATCAAAAGAAATTAAAGTACACGGCTTACATTATATTGTAGAAAACGCGAATGCTGGCGATTCACTTTTAATTGTTGATGATGTATTTGATTCAGGTCGAAGTATTGTTGCATTAAAAGAAAAGCTTTCAGAACTTATGCGCTTGAACTTACCACGCGACATTCGTATTGCGTGCCCATACTACAAGCCAAAAAATTCAAAAGTAGACACTGTACCAGATTATTATATTCATGAGTCTGAAGAGTGGTTAGTGTTTCCGCATGAGCTATCGGGTTTAACACCGGATGAAATTATTGAAGGTAAATCTGATCTTGCGAAAATTCATGACATTTTGCTAGAGAAGTAATTAGCAATTTGTATAAATAAAAAAAGGCCGTCAAGGCCTTTTTTTATGCATGAAATTTAGTTTATACCAACCTGCATAAATCTTTGAACAATTTAACGAATTAAATTGCACTATAACGTCGTTAAAAATTTTATATTTAGAACAACTAGATACAAAAATTTTTGCCTAATTCTAGCGTAATTTTCTTGACGTTAAAATGAACCCATAAT